>CAZVAO010000079.1:0-11235 GCA_964625175.1 uncultured Clostridiaceae bacterium | reverse complement strand
AGAATAATATTTGCAGGAAATCATTGCGCAAGGGTGAAACTAGGAGTATGAAGTATAGAAAGGGAGTTATCTTATGACTAAAGGAAAGATTGGATTTAGGATTCTTGAGAGGAGAAACCATATTCCAGCCGCCATTCTGGCACGTTTCTCAGAATTTAGCAGTTCTAATGTCGCAGACGCCATGGGTAGGTTCAGAGTGATGAGTGCAGACATCAGGCCGGTGGTGCCTACTCGAAGGATTGTGGGTCGTGCGCTAACCGTTTTGGTTAGAGGCGCTGACAACCTTATGATGCACAAAGCGCTTGCTTTGGCGGGACCCGGCGACATAATTGTCGTAGATACTTATGGGGAAACCAACACCTCTGGATGGGGTGGGCTCATGACCTATACAGCTGTGAAGGTCGGTTTGGAAGGCGTTGTGATTGATGGGGGAGCCAGAGATCTACAGGATCTACGAGAGCTTGACTTTCCTGTATATGCACGAGCTGTGACTGCACGAGGATGTTTTAAAGATGGCCCTGGAGAGATCAACTGCAATATATCTTGTGGTGGTGTATCTGTTTCTCCTGGCGACCTTATCATTGCAGATGAAGACGGAACAGTATGCGTTCCATATGAAGACGTTGAGTATGTATTAGAGAAGACAGAAGAGTTAGTAAAGAACGAGGCTGCTAGAATAAAGCAAATAGACGAGGGCATGCTCTTTAAAGCCGCCATTGATGAGACCCTCGCTAAAAAAGGAGTAATCTGATGGCCCTGTTGCAGAGGTCGCCAAAGCTGTTTACACCGGGACCAGTGAATATCCCCACAAGGGTTCATTTAGCGCCCATTCATGCCAGTTACCATCACCGTGTGCCGGAGTTTTCACACCTGCTCTCGGAAACGCTGACCATGTTGCAGCCTCTTTTTGGGACATCACAGCTGGTGATGCCGGTTCACGCTACCGGCAGAGGCGCACTGGAAGGCGTTTACAATAATATTCTGGGGAAAACAGATAAAGTACTCGTAGTGGCAAATGGCAACTTCGGGGAGATGGCAGTTAAGACATTGAAACGTATTGGGGCAGATTACATTGCGTGTTTCTCCGGCTGGGAGTCCGCAGTTGACTTAGAAGTATTGGAGCAGCTGATTGTGGAACACAAAGCAACGGCTATCGCCGCGGTCCACAATGATACCTCAAACGGTGTTGTTAATCCGATCTCCGGCATAGGTGAGCTTGCACAGAAATATGATTTGCTGTTTGTGGTTGACACGGTGAGCAGTCTGGGATGTATGCCATTCAAAATGGATGAATGGAAGGTAGATGCTGCGGTTACCTCTTCTCAGAAAGGACTCATGTCACCAGCGGGCATCAGTTTTGTTGCAATGAGTGAAAGAGCATTGGCCGCCTGTGAGAAAACAGAATCACCAGACTATTATATAGATTATTTAAACATCCGAAAAAACATTATGTCTAAGATGGAGACTCCTGGAACGACGCCTGTGAGCTTGGTGGTCTCGGTTCATGAGGCTTTGCGTATGATTCACGAAGAGGGATTGGATCATGTCTTCAAGCGGCATCGCATGCTCTCCCTTTCAACAAAAGCTGCGGTCGAAGCTTTAGGCTTTGAGCTGTTCCCACCTAAATGTGATTGGCGTTCGGATTCCTTAACCGTATGTCGGCTACCATCAGGTGTTAGCGCCCCACTTGTCCGTTCTTTGCTACGTGAAGAATACAGTATAGAAGTCGGGATTGGTCTGGGCGCATACTCAGAGGACGTCATGCGTATTTCTAACATGGGGTATTGTTATGTAGAAGATCTTATCCAATTCATTGGAGCCCTGGAGGCTGTCCTAGATGACTTGATTCCTTCCCGTCCCTTGGGCGCTGGGCTGAATGGGTTCATTAGGACTTATAAGTCCATGAGATCGTGAGCAGGTTAAGGTCATAGATATGGGAAAGACGATAGTAGAGAAGATCCTCAGCATGAAATCGGGGACCGATGCAGTTGCGGGGGATATTGTTGTAGCGGAATTTGATATTGCGATGCTTAATGACGCTTCCGGCCCTTTGACCATAGAGATCTTCAGGGAAATGAGAGCAAATTCGATTGCAGTACCAGATCGGATCATCGCTGTGGTGGATCACTATGTGCCGTGTCCTAATCAAAAAGTAGCCCGTCTTCAGCAAGAACTGGCTGAGTTTTGCTCTGATTTTGGTATTGAACACGTTGCAGGTGGAGAAGGAATTGCCCATCAGATCCTTGATGAATATGGTAAAGTTGTCCCCGGCAGTTTGATCATTGGGGCTGACTCCCATACGGTTACCCATGGATTTCTTAATAGTGTTAGCGTCGGAATTGGTTCTTCAGACATGGCCATGGCCATGCATACGGGATCTTTATGGTTTAGGGTTCCAGAAACCATACGGATTAATCTCTCTGGAAGATTAAATCCATTTGTTTCAGGGAAAGATGTCGGACTGCACATACTGAAGCTACTAGGATCCGATGGTGCAAATTACAAGAGTATAGAGTTTTTAGGTCAGGGGGTATCAGATCTGAGCATGGATGACCGAAAAACAATATGCAATTTGATGGCTGAATGTGGAGCAAAGTGTGCAATCATGCCGTTTGACAAGCTTGCAGAAGACTACTGCAGAGTTAATGGCTTAGATGTATCAGATGCTTTAGAGGCAGATGAGTCATGCGCCTACTTTAATGAGATCGAGGTTGATCTGTGTTCTCTAGACCTCTTGGTGGCCAAGCCGCACAGCCCGACAAATGTCGTTGAGCTAAGAGAGGTGCTAGGTCAGAAAGTGGATGTTGTCGTAATTGGAACGTGCACGAACGGCAGACTTAGTGACTTTGAAGTAGTCAGAAGCATATTAGCTATGACAGAAGCCCCGTTTTGTACAGAAACGCTCATCATTCCATCGTCTCGGGAAGTCCAAAAGGAGATCATTGCCAACGGTATTGCAGCTGAGCTATTGACAAGGGGTGCAATGATTCTGCCTCCAGGGTGTGGACCGTGCTGTGGGAGTAGCCCGGGGGTTCCTAGAGACAATCAGGTCGTTGTTTCTACAGCCAATAGGAATTTTGTTGGTCGTATGGGTAACCCACAAGCCCTAATCTACTTGGCTTCACCAGCAGTGGCGATTGCAGCGGCGATTAAAGGTCGCATTGTCGACCCGAGGGAGTTATTATGATGAAAGAATGGCGTGGTAGCGCGTATTGCTTTGGTGATAACGTGAATACAGATTACATTATTTCTTCAAGGCGCAAGAGAGACACTTTAGATGCGCATGAGTTAAAGAAATACATCATGGAGGATATCCGCCCCGGCTTTTATCATGAACTTGATGGTGAAAGTATCCTCGTAGCCGGAAGAAATTTCGGCTGCGGTTCAGCTATGGAAATTGCAGTACTCGTAATAAAAGCGAGCGGAATTAATGTGGTGGTGGCAAAGTCTTTCGCAAGAAGCTACTACAGAAATGCAATCAACAATGGCATCTTACCAATCGAAATCAACACGGACTTAATCAGTGAGGGAGACATACTGAGTGTTCATATGGGCGAAGATATAAAGGTAAGAAATTTGAGTTCAGGATGGGAGACAGTGGTGCCCGGACTGAAAGGTTTAGTGCGAGAGGTCTTGCTTGCTGGTGGATTGGTTGCTTACACTCGGAGATTAGATGGGGAATCAGTCGGCAGCAGAACCTGCCTTTAATTTGTGCTAACAGAGGGGCTACCCCTAATCTACCAGCAATGGCTAAAACTTTACCACTGTTCTTTTGCTCTATAGGTTTACCTAGCGTTCTAATAAATCAAGAATTGAATCCCCAACAGAAAAAAAGCTTGCCCTCTAAGGCGAGCTTTTTTCAATGAAGTGCGCTACGCGCGTGAAGTATGCCTTCGGCATGTGAAGTTGCTGCGCAGTGAAGTGCGCTACGCTAATGAAGCGCAATAGGTAATAAAGGCTGTGTTTGGATTAAACAATAAATCATTGACATAAAATAACAAATATAATATAATCAAGCAGTAAGCTTACAATAAAAGGTAAAAGGAGAAACATTTGAAAAAGTATATAATACTATTATGCACGATGTTAACTATAGCATCTAGTTTACTAACAGCAACTGCTGCTGACTCAGGGACATGGCAAGGAACTCAAAATACATTGGACTTTTCTTACGCGGATAAAGGCGATATCTATTTTGGCTGGAATACAGGATGTACATACGGGACTTGGAGCCATGTAGCTCTTGCAAGAGAGGATGCAACAATGCAGAATTGGTCATATGAGTATGATTCAAGTAATTCAGCTAGCGGATACGGATGGACAAACTATACAAGAGAGGCCACGCCATATCCAGGAGGTAATGATGTCATATCTAGAGATTGTCAAGATTTCTATTCTATGACAAAGCTGCAATAGGCTACGTAAACGCAGCGAACTCAACGGAGAAATCAGACGCTGTAACTTATGCTGACAATCAATCAGGTGCGTGGGATTGGAACTCAAGTTATAGCAATACTACTACTTGGAATTGTGCAAAATTGGTTATGAAGGCATATGATGATGCAACAGATGGTGATGTACTACTATATCTTAACTATCATACCCCTCCTTATCTACTGTTGCCAAATCATATCTATTATGACAACGAAACTACAATTTACACCACTTCATCTGCTGTATCAAATGAGAAGTTGCCGCAACATGCTCAAGAAAGATTGGATAGGTGGGAAGAACGTGGTATAGATACATCAGAAATCAGGTTCCAATCTGGCATTCATAAAGATGGTTTTCCTGAGTACTTGCTAACTCTTAAGGAAGAATCAATTGAATCAGGAATTTCCGAAAAGAGCTTTATTGAAGCTATAATAAATGAGTATAAGATAACTACTGAACAGTATCAACATATTCTTCAAGATGTTAAACCCTCTGGCTTCTAGAATGGGCTGTATTTACAAACTTTAGTATTATAGTGCTTATGTGAAAACTGCTGGGAGGATTAAACGGAGGCATGTTTAATCCTCTCAATTGATAAAGGATTGGAGTGCAAATGAGAAATAATAGAATTCGGCTTTTGGCTGCTCTGGCAATATGCATCATCGTAATAGTCACTCTTTATATGCTGATGAAAGGGAATACCACCAGTATTGATCAAATAGAAATAGTAACAGATTTGAGTGGATCAGCAAAACTCTTTTTTGGGCATATCAATCCTGAGAATAGAGATTATAGTTTGAGTTACTTTGATTTAGAAACCGAGGATATACATTCCCAAGGTAATCTTGGTAATATGTTCGCTAGAAAGATATTTTTGAACCCGAACGATAAAACCTTATGGATTCCAATTGAGTATGAGAAGAACTTAAAAGTAGTAAGTAATAAGATTAAAGTGATACATCTTGATACTGGTATTGTTAAAGAGGTTGAAGCAGGTGTAACAGCAAAGGATATTCAGTTTATGGGGGATAGAATAGCAGTTACATGCTTGGACACTGGCCTCCGCGATTTAAAAACTTATATTATTGACAAGGATACCTTGAGTATTGTAGATACTATTATGCTAGGTGGAGACACGTGTGAGTCAGGTGTATACGATTCTGAAAGCGCAAGACTTTTTATTGTATCAGAGGATCTTGATAATAGAATCAGTAAGCTGTTTGTTATTGATGTAGAAACAGGTGAGCTTATTAAAACACTAGATTTTCCTAACATACCTCTTCATGGATCTTGCATTATTGATAAACGCATTTGGCTTGTTGGGGGAAATACGCTTTTTCTAATTAATCTTAATGATTACTCAACCGAAAAAACTATAGAGCTCAGTAATATCGCTTATCAAATTATTAAGTGTGATGAGTATGCGATTATTAGTCATATTTATCCTTTGATGAGTCAGGAAGAAGGTATTTCAGTGATTAATACTTCCACATTAAATATTGAGAAGATAAACCTAGATGGGATTCTCCCTGCGAGTATTATGGTATATAACGATAATCTACTTATTGTTGATACCATGTCTGGTCTAGTACACGAGTATAATCTAACAGACAGAGTATTCGTTAATAGTATTCTCATAGGTAAGTTTCCTACAAACATAGTTGTATTTGAGTAATTATGTTGAGCAGGTCAAAATCCCTTTATAGCAGATTAATAATTCTAAGTATAATAGTTATATTCATTCCAATACTTCGCTCTTGTAATCCTAAAGACTCAGAGAAGAATAGTTTCTTGTTAGTAGAAGCATTCACTAATTACAACGATACAGTACCTACATACACTGGTTCAGGATTTGCTCTTGAAAATAATGCGATTATAACCGCATACCACGTTGTTAGGTATTCTCAAAGAATAGTTGTAGTTGATAGAAATAATAACAGGCACAACACTACCTTGGTAGCCTATGACGAGAGAACCGATATTGCTGTACTTAACTGCTCTACAAAGTTCCCTACTGTCGAATTAAGCTATGATTCATATTCCGCTGGGCAACCGGTTCAAATCGCTCATAAAGGCATACATGAGAATGTGAGAGTGGGGCAAATCGATGTATGGGATATTAATTATGGTAACAGCATATTAAAGCTAGTGCAGCTAGAGGGAGCTAATGTAGATATAGGTAGTTCTGGGGGAGCGGTATTAGATATGAATGGGTTAGTAAAAGGAATGATCGTTTCAAAAGGAATGGGTAATGACTCTAAGCGTGCATACATAGTTCCATTTTACACGGCTAAAAAGGTAATTAACCAACTACTAAGAGGTGAAATATATCACCACTCTTTTTTGGGTATTGATGTGCAAGATCTGCATCCCTCGGAATATGAGTATCCTGGTGTAAGAATTACTAACATTAATAATACTTCGCCTAATTATCACATACTAGAAAAAGGTGATATTATTCAATCTATAAATTATGATAAGATCCTCGGTAAAAAAGATCTAAGCTATTATGTTTTCCTCAATGATAAGAATAGAGTCCAAAGCCTTAGGGTATTACGAGAAGGCGTGTTACTCAACGTTTTGGCAAAAACGCACCACCACCGAGCTGATAATAAACTCCCACCATGTAGCTATAACCTTGTGTCCTTGGCACCTTGATAGCCGACCGCAGGTCACCTAATTCCTCAGATTGAGAAATATGTGGTTAATACAGCGACAAAGTAAAGATAGGTGCTTTATGTTGCAGGGCAATGCTTAACATGTCACGAGGTGGCGCTTCATATTGCGAAGCAATGCTTCATGCCGATAGGTGCTTCATGTCACGAAGTGACGCTTCATTTTCTTCCGACCGCAGGTCACTTAATTTGTTAATGAGTAATGTGGATATAACCGCAACGAAATTATTACCAGCACCCTGCAGTTTGAGGCTGGGAATTTAGATGATATTTTGGAATTTCCAGGCGACGCCCCTGCATTGTCGGAGCTAGTTATCTATAGAGCATGGGCGTATGATCAAAACAAAAAAGAGGCTGTCACATTAATTTCTTAATGAGACAGCCTTTTTCTATTTACTGTATTAGCAATCTGCTATTTTTTGCAAAACCTTGAGATTTTACCGAAAATTTATTCGATAATCATCTCTGGTCCGTCGTACCAATCTGGAGTCAGATAGTTCTTAGCCATTAGAGAACGGTACTTGGCCATATTCTCGGCGAGGAATCCAACTGGTGGAGCCACTTCTTTACCTTCGGGAACGAAGAATTTTCCGTTCTCAGGGTCATATTCGTATTTACCTGCTAGGCTGAAGAAGTAAGGCAGATAGGATACGTACTGGGCATCACCATTCTCATCGAGAATCAGGGCTTTGCCATCATTTTTGTAGTTATAGAAGTGCTTTTCCTGCATTTTTTTGAAATCTTCCTTGATTTCAGCAACTTTTTCAGGATTGGTCAGCAGTTCTATGGCTGTAGCTGCCATGACCTGGGCACCTGCTACCACCCCTTTGTGGGCAATGGTAGAACCCGTAACAGCAGTCGTCGTCCAGTGGTGGCCGATGGCTCCTGGAGCGGATGTTGGGAAGCGTAGGGTTGCCAGCGGGACAACTAGGGAAACTTCACCGATGTCAGATGTGCCTCCTCCGACAAAGACCTCAGCTGGAGGTGTGGGTTTGTCGGAAATCTCGGAATTATCAGGCAGGCCAGTTTCTTCCGCGCCGTTGACTTTTTGCATCGCTTTGACAAAAGCGTTTTCTTCTTCAGACCACTCAGGCATTCCCACCGCTTTAATATTTTCCTGGATCAAATTCGCCAGAGTTTCATTTCTGTAGCACTGATGGACAGCCGTGTAAGGGGTGACTTCCATTTTAGTGCCAGTGGCCAGAGCCGCGGCCTTGGCACAGTTGAGCACTCTCAGGAAATCGGACTTGACCAGCTTGTCGGAGTTACGGACATAGTACCAAGTGGTAGCCCTATCGGGCACAACATTGGGACCTTCGCCGCCTTCTATTGTGACATAATGCATCCTAGAGGTGTAATGAAAATGCTCACGTAAGTACTCCGTGCTCACATTCATAATCTGGACTGCATCTAGAGCTGAGCGACCAACCCAAGGGGCTCCAGCGGAGTGGGCAGTTTTACCGTAGAAGGTTACAGCGAAAGACCAATTGCAGTTGCTGCTGACACCATATGATGTACTGAAGCCACCTCCGCCATGGTTATCGATGACCACATCGACATCATCAAATAATCCAGCCAAAACCATATAAGGACGGCTAATTAAAGTTTCTTCAGCAGGGCTGCCAAACATTTTGATGGTTCCTGTAAACTGACCTTCTTCCATTGCTTTCTTAACTGCGACGACTGTTCCAGCAGCAGCAGTACCCATGGTGTTATGGGTGCAGGCGTGGCCTGGCGCAATAGCTCCGTTGATTTCTGTGATGGGTGCGTGGTCGGGGTTACTTTCTTCTTGAGACAGCATGGGTAAGGCGTCCAACTCACCAAGTACTCCGATAACTGGACCAGGTCCATTCGTAAAAGTGGCGACAAAGGCTGTAGGCATTCCAGCAACGCCTTTTTCAACTTCGAATCCTTCTTTTTCTAAATAATTGACGAGTAGGTTCGCTGTGTTGAACTCTTCTAAGCCAAGTTCTGCGTAAGACCAGATGGCATCACTGATCTCTGCGAGTTTCTTCGAGGTTTCACAGTTTGCCAAAAAATCTACAGCAATTTGTTGATTCATATTGAATCCTTCTTTGACCGACATTTTCTTCCTCCTTTGTTTATACGTCTGTAAGTATAAATATACTACTTTATGATTATATCATAGTTGCGGAATGATGGTCGAACAATTGTGGAACGATCGTTAAACAATAGTTAAACGATGGTAATTGGAGCCTGACAGGGAATGGGCGGAAACGCGAAAAAAGGCTTTTCCCATTTTGGAAAAAGCCTTTTATGATTAAATATAGTGCAATTAGAAAACCTATTCGGTTTTCATCTCCGGGCCATCATACCAATCCGGCGTCAGGTATTTTTTAGCCATTTGCGGACGGTACTTTGCCATTTGTTCGGCAAGGAATCCAACCGGTGGGGCTACTTCTTTACCTTCAGGTACAAAGAACTTGCCGTTTTCAGGATCGTACTCGTATTTTCCTGCTTTACCAAAGAAGTAAGGTAGATAAGAGACATATTGGGCTTTGCCATTCTCATCGAGTATAAGAGATTTCCCGTCATTCTTGTAGTTGTAGAAATGCTCTTCTTGCATTTTTTTGAACTCTTCTTTGATTTCAGCGACTTTCTCAGGGTTGGTCAACAGTTCAATAGCTGTTGCAGCCATGACTTGTGCACCCGCTACCACACCTTTGTGGGCAATGGTGGAACCCGTAACAGCAGTAGTGGTCCAATGGTGGCCGATGGCGCCCGGAGCGGAAGTTGGGAAACGTACGGATGTCAGTGGTACAACTAAGGATACTTCACCGATATCGGAAGATCCGCCGCCAACAAATACCGCTGCTGGTGGTGTAGGTTTGTCATCAATGTCTGAATTATCGGGAAGACCGGTTTCTTCGGCGTCGTTGGCTCTCTGCATCGCTTTGACGAAGGTTTGCTCTTCTTCAGTATACTCAGGCATACCGACTAGCTTGATATTTTCCTGCATAAGATTTGCCAGAGTTTCATTCCTGTAGCACTGATGTATGGCCGTATAGGGGGTGACTTCCATCTGCGTGCCAGTGGCTAGGGCCGCGGCTTTAGCGCAGTTGAGAACTCTTTCGAAGTCAGATTTGATTAGTTTGTCGGAATTACGGACATAGTACCAGGTGGTGGCTCTGTCGGGCACAACATTAGGGCCTTCGCCGCCTTCGGTGGTCACATAATGCATTCTAGAAGTGAAGTGTAAATGCTCTCGCAGGTACTCGGTGCTCACATTCATGACCTGAACGGCATCCAAAGCTGAACGTCCAACCCAAGGAGATCCGGCGGAGTGGGCAGTTTTGCCGTGGAAGGTCACGGAGAAAGACCAGTTGCAGTTGGAGCTGACACCATAGGATGTGGTAAAGCCGGGTCCGCCGTGGTTATCGATTACAACATCCACATCATCAAATAAACCAGCATGAACCATGAAGGGACGACTAATGACGGTCTCTTCAGCAGGGCTACCGAACATCTTGATCGTTCCTGTAAATTTGCCTGCTTCCATGGCTTTCTTTACCGCAACAACCGTACCAGCTGCAGCAGTTCCCATGGTATTGTGGGTACAGGCATGACCCGGGGCAATGGCTCCATTAATCTCGGTGACCGGAGCATGGTTAACCTCTCCTTGCTCCTGAGACAGCATGGGGAGAGCATCCAGCTCACCCAGCACGCCAATTACCGGTCCGGGCCCATTGGTAAATGTAGCGACGAAGGCTGTCGGCATGCCGGCTACGCCTTCTTCAATTTCGAAGCCTTCCTTTTGCAAGTAATTGATGAGAAGGTTGGCAGTATTGTATTCTTCTAATCCGAGTTCGGCATAAGACCAGATGGCGTCATTAATTTCCGCCAGTACTTTTTTGGTCTCACAGCTTTCCAGAAAATCCACAGCAATTTGTTGATTCTTATTGAATCCGTCTCTGTTTGTCATTTCCTTCCTCCTTCTTTGTTTGTGCATCTATACGTTTAAAATTACTACCCTATGATTATATCATAGTCAATCGCAAGTTTTCTACTTAATTGCAAGAAGGTTCTACTACAATGCGCTTGGAGCAGGATTCAGTTCTAGCAGTAATGGAAAAGCCACTTGTAGATTGTTTTGATAATGCCACCA
>CAZVAO010000078.1:8667-11293 GCA_964625175.1 uncultured Clostridiaceae bacterium | reverse complement strand
CACTGCTATTGTTAAGTCTAATATCTCAATACAATCTCATCTCCGACCAACTCATAGAAGTGACTACCGACAATCTGTCGATATTCAATACCCCTACTGTCAACAGCCGTCACGAGAAAAAACACATCACTAGCTGCAGCGAACACTTCATCCTCATCTGGTTCAGTCTCCATAAGCTTAAGGTATTTTTGATAATTTTCATCGGCAATCAGATACTTACCTGCAACACTCAGATAATCACTGCCGAATTCAGCAACCCCTTCATACCTGTTATACGAACTGCTTTGCGGATCAATCGGTGTAAACCCTTCACCATTTTGCAAATCGATTGTATCAAAATACTCCAGGCCCACATAAATGTCTGCAGTCAACGCTGCAAATTCAAAAGGCCCAACAACATCCTCAATACCACGAATCCCCTTGCGCGGCTCAGACGAAACGGCAATGTAGAACTCTATTTCTGCAGTCTCATCTTTACTGGAACGGCGTTCTGCCAACTTCTCGCCTTCAATCTGCACCAAACTATCGCGGAAATTCTGCAGATAAAGGGTATCCAGTTCCTGATTGCGAGAAACTTCTGTACCAACACCCAGCAGAGTGACTTGATAGTTTTTCTCACTAGCCGTGACCCGAACCGTATAGATTAAGCTGCTACTCTCTGAGACCGGCACTCTAATTTCAGGATTGTCCTCGGCGGTAAGCACGAGATATAATAGCTCGTCACCACGTTTTTCATTTAGTGTAAAAGTGAACTCTAATTCCAACTCACTATAATCTTCATTGATTCCAACGACCCGGTAATCACTGGAACTGATCCATTGCATCTGTTTATTGATGTTATAGGTGAATTGCGACAGGTTGGCACTCATCTGACTGAGTTGGCTAGCAAAATTACTATTTAGATTGTTAACTTGGTTCTGCAGTGATTCCACCTTATAAGACAGGTTGATATTCACCCACAGTATGGTGGTAAGCAAGATTATAACTAACACATTCTTCATACTTGTTCGTTTCATAATACATCTCCAATCAAACTGCACAGATTAGCCCATAGGAAGGGGCCCAACGTATCATAACATAGATTCTAGCGGATTCAAACATCAGAAGCCTATGCGCGTTTTAAAAACAATGCTTGCACTTTCTCGCGAATATTCCCATAATGAAGATAGTTAGTAGAACAGGAGGACATTATGATCAATCAAAGAATTCAGGCTTTACGAACTGAAATGACCAAAAAGCAGATTGACTGCTATATTATTCCCAGTTTCGATGCTCACCAGAGCGAGTATGTGGCAGAGCATTGGAAGTGCCGTCAGTGGATTTCGGGATTCACGGGGTCCGCAGGAACAGTGGTCATCACCCAAGACCAGGCTTTGCTCTGGACAGACGGCCGCTACCATGTGCAAGCGCTAAAACAGTTAGCAGGATCCGAATTTGAGCTAATGAAACAGGGGCTCCAGGGGGTTCCCACTATTGGTGAGTGGATTTCTAATCACCTGGCTGAAGGACAGACTATTGGTTTTGATGGAAAGGTGATGGCAGTTCATACCTTTGAGGCCCTGAAAGAGCGCTTTTCCCCTAAACGTTTCAAAATATCTTATCAACATGACCTTGTTGCACCCATCTGGGCCGATCGCCCGAGCATTCCCCAAACGGAGGTTATGATCCTCGATACAAAATACGTCGGCAAAGACAGCGTAGAGAAGGTTGCTGAAATCAGAGCCGAGATGACGAAACTCGGTGGAGCAGCCTATCTGATTCCCAATCTAGACGATATCTGTTGGACCTTCAATATCAGAGGCAACGATATTAAATATAATCATATGGTCATTGCCTATGCTCTAATCACCCAAAATGATGCTCACCTCTTCATTGAGAACAGCAAACTACCTGAAAAAGTGCAGGCTGACCTCTTAAACAGTGGGGTGACGCTTCATGCCTATGAAGAAGCCTTAAGTTTCCTCAGCACTTTTGAGCTTAGTCCCGTATTATACGCACCCCAAAAAACCAGCGTAGCCCTTCTGAGGGCACTTAGTGATACCACCAAACTCATTCCTAAGGGAGATATTGCAACGCGACTCAAGGCAATTAAGAATCCAACTGAAATCGCCAACATTAGGAATAGTCAAATCAAAGACGGCGTAGCCATGGTTCAGTTTAATAAGTGGCTCAATGAAAATATCCCCAAGGGAATCGTTACGGAGCTCAATATTGCAGGTAAGTTGCGCGAAATCCGTGGGAAACAAGCCCTTTACATCGGAGAAAGTTTCAATACCATTGCCGCCTATGGACCCAATGCCGCCATGATGCATTATTCAGCAACCCCTCTAAGTTATCATAAGGTGAGTGAAGGTGGCTTTTTGTTAGTGGATTCCGGCGCTCAATACTATGATGGGACCACCGACATCACCCGCACCTATCCCACTGGACCCCTAACTGAGGAACAGCGTACAGACTATACGCTCACACTCAAATCACATATTGGCTTAGCCCAGGCTAAATTCCTAAAAGGCACGTGTGGTCCGCACCTCGACGTACTCGCCCGTAAACCCATGTGGGATAACGGGTTGGATTACAAATGCGGCACTGGGCACGGCATTGGTTTCTTGCTTAATGTGCACGAAGG
>CAZVAO010000078.1:0-8567 GCA_964625175.1 uncultured Clostridiaceae bacterium | reverse complement strand
GATGAACGTGCGTTCTTAGCATCCATGACTAAACCTATTAAGTAAATTGATCTCCAAGCACCAACAAACTTTAGCGTTGGTGCTTTGCTTTCTAACAGAATGAAAACCCTAACCACTCCTGCGCGATCCACCTTGCAGTGAATCTTGTCACATCCGTCATATTTCTCTATAATTAAAGCATTAAACCACTGATTGGGAGGTGAGCAATTGGCTACCTTAAAGAATTCCCTTAAAATCATCCTCATCCTTGGCGTATCTGTAATTGTCCTTTTTTTCACCCCGACTACGAATCCAGGATTTTACGTCGTGCTCCTGCTCTTAACTATTCTGAATTTCCAGGCTAGAACCCATCTGACAACCGATATATTGATAACTCTATCCCTTTCCATCGATCTGGTACTGATTTTCTTGCTCACCCATTACTTTGCCTCTGCGGCTATGCTGCTGATTATCATTCCACTGATGGACACTTTTGAGGATTTAAGACAAAACTTTCTTGGCGTGCTGTTGCTACTATCGGGTTTCTTCGGTTTTCTGATCTATCAATACTGGGATCATAATAGCCTCATCTACTTACTCACCTACGTCATCAGTATCGTTGTTTTTATCACAATCAAAGCTCAGCAAACCGAAATAGCCAATTTGCAGTTTCTCTACGATGAGGTGCGCCGCAATAGCTATCAGTTAGAACTTGCCCAATCGCAAATTGAACAGTACACGCAGGAAGTACGCCAACTAAGTCAAATAAGAGAACGCAATCGGATTGCTGAGAAGCTCCACGACACCATCGGCCATGCCTTAACCTCTCTCTTGATGCAACTCGAAGCTAGCAAAATATTAATTGCCCAAGATCCCACTGCAGCCATTGCCTCAATTAACCAAGCAACCGATACATTGCGCCACAATATTAAAGAACTGCGTGACACTGTTAAGAATTTAGAGGTAACAAGCTACAAAAACTTTCGCACATCTCTGAATCAACTCATTGCGGAATTTCAAAAGAACGTCTCAATCCCCATTACCTTTGAATTAATTGGCACACCTGCAGAAATTCATCCCGAGAAAGAAACAGTGCTCTATAACAACACGCGTGAGGCCCTAACAAATATTGCCCGCCACAGCAATGCTTCATCTGCCAAAATTACGCTACAATATGCAGAGAAGATGATTGTATTAACTATTCAAGACAATGGCTCAAGTAAATCACCTGTACAAAAAGGCTATGGCATGCGTGCTATGCAAACCCGCACAGAGTTAGTAGGTGGGTCCATGCACATCAGCAATGAAGCTGGCTTCTTACTAGAGTTTGAGATCCCAATTTTGGAGGAAATGCGATGAGAGTGCTAATAGTTGATGACGATCATATGCTTTGTGAAAGCTTAAAATTCATTCTAAACGCCAGCGGAATCGATGTTGTGGGGGTTGCCCATAATGGCGAAGAAGCTTTTCAGTTTTGCGGTAAGCATACCGTTGATATTGTGCTAATGGATATCCGCATGCCGATTTGCGATGGGGTTTTAGGAACCAAGAAGATCAAGGACGCCTACCCAGAGATTTCTATTATCATGCTCACGACATTTGATGACGACCATTTCATTACCCAAGCAATTAAAAATGGAGCCTCTGCCTATTTACTTAAAACGGTAAAGCCGCATAAAATCGTAGAAACGCTTCATTTTATCTATGAAGGGAACATGGTGCTCACCGCCGGCGTTGCTGATAAGCTTAAAGATATGATTAACGCCAATAGCAAAATTGACTTCACACCCTACCAGCTCAACAAAACCCATCAAAACATCATGCAACTGATTGCCGAGGGCCTCAATAATAAAGAGATTGCTCAGAATATTCATTTAAGCGAAGGTACGATTCGCAATAAAATCAGTGAAATACTTTTAGAACTAAATCTAAGAGACAGAACCCAAATCGCCATCTTCTGGCATACTGCGGGTAAAATGAATTTTCATAATTAATCCCCTATCGATCAAAGCAATCGCTACACCACCTACATTTCTTGGTCCCAATCACCTATGCGTTACTCTTTTTGAGTTGCTGAGTATGATTGGGGCTCTATTATTTCCCGGGAAATCATGACATTTGTCATGGTATTCCGTGACTTTAGGCCATGGGCTGTGGCACAGCTAGCATCTATACTAGAAGTAACCTTGGAGGTGTTATGATGATCAAATTAAACAATATAATCAAACGTTACGGCAATACACTAGCGGTCGATAACCTAAGTTTAACAATCAATGAAGGCGAAATTTTTGGCTTGTTAGGGCCCAATGGTGCGGGGAAAAGTACCACTAATAAAATGTTAATCGGTTTACTCAAACCCAATGCGGGCACCATCACGATCAACGGCCTTGACGTTCAGCAACACGGTATCGAGACCAGAAAATATCTGTCCATCGTACCCCAAGAATTGGCAATCTATGAGCATATCACGGCGCGTCAAAATGTTCATTTCTTTGGCAGACTTAGCGGTTTGAAGGGAAAGAAGCTACAGGATCATGTGACGAGTGCACTGCAATTTACAGAGCTATCAGAACATGAGCACACGAAGGTCAGCCAATTTTCAGGGGGAATGAAGCGGCGACTCAATATCGCATGTGCGATTGTCAACAAACCCAAAATCATCATTATGGATGAACCAACGGTAGGTATTGACCCCCAGTCTAGAGCTCATATTTTAGAATCCATCCGTACGCTCAATAAACAGGGGACCACGATTATCTATACGAGCCATTACATGTCAGAAGTAGAGAGTCTGTGCCAACGCATTGGCATCATTGATCATGGTCGGCTCATCTCACTCGGAACCCCGACCGAAATCAAAGCTCTAATACCCCATCAGGAAAAGCTGGTGATTGAAGCACAGGATATCAGCTTTGCAGTGGTAGATGAAATCAAGAAACTCTACGATGTCACCAATGCTTATTATAATAACGGCAAATTAGAGGTTCAAACTGCCTATAGCGAAAATGTGGTGCTCGATGCCCTAACAATTCTTGCTAAATATAAAATTCCGCTCCAGAAAATTGAACTGGAAACCATTACGCTGGAAGATGTTTTCTTGTCCCTTACTGGGCGAACTCTGCGCGACTAGGATGTGATGATATGAATGCAATTTTAGCCATAGCCAGTCACAACATCAAAAATCTCTATCGCAATTCGGTGTTTTGGGTGATGCTAGTCCTCTTCCCCCTAGCAGAATTACTGCTCTTTAGTCGCATCTTTAAAGCCCCGTCTGGTGAGCTGATCAGTGACTCTGTTGTTAAACTAATCCAGCTTAACCCGATTGATGTCAGCATGTCCTTCAATACACTCGCTATTATTGTTCTTGGGCAATTCCTGATGATCAGCAGTGTCATCGCCGCCAGTCTACTCATAAAAGAGAAGGAACAGAAAACACTCATGCGGGCACTGACACTACCAATCTCCAAAGCCCAGCTATTCCTTGGCTTTTTAATCAGTCTGATTGCACAGATCGCAGCCGCAACCACACTTGTGATGGTTCTTGGCAATATTGCCTTTGATATTCAATGGGCCAGTGATATATGGTCTCTTAGTATTGTCACTGTTTTGAGTATTTTTCTAGCAGCCAGTCTCGGCTTCTTTATTTCGACCGTGTTTAAAAATGGCAATCTTGCGGGTGGTGTTATGAGTGGCGTTGTCATTATGATGACATTCTTGAATGGTGATATGACAAACGGTCAATTAATCTTTAGCAAAAGCGACTTTTTTACCATCAATAAATGGATTAAATCAGCCTTTGTCGGCGTTTCCCAAGGGCAGCCACTTACAGGTATTCAATCAAGCCTATTGATGATTTTACTATTGGGCACGATCTTTTTGATTTCCTCCATTGCTTTGTTTAATAAGGAGAATATGTATGAATAGCCTAGTGATTGCTTTAAATGTGCTCAAAAGATTAAGCAAACAGACGACCCTTATTGTATTCCTCCTAGTCTTTCCGCTGATCGCAGCGACTTTAGGCATGATTATGGGTGCCCAGCCAGAGGTTCTTGAAGTGGGTATTGTTTTGGACTCGACCATTACGGATGTTTATGAAGCGTTTCTACCCCTCGAAGAATATAATTTTGTTCCTGTAACATCAGAAGAACTAACAGCAGGAATTGCTGACGATACGCTGGCTATGGGGATCAAGGCCACTTCAGATGGCGACTATATTTATGAAATCGTATCCAAGAGTGGTGGTGATGCTGTCAATAGCCTCAAAAACCAGCTGCTTTACTTTAATGAAAACGGATCTGTCTATTCCATCACCAATCATGATAGCTCGCGTGCCTCTACCATGGCTATTGGGATGTATCTCTTGTTTATGATCATGTTTGTTGGAAATTGTTCGCTAATTTTGCTTGATGACCGCAGAGAACGCACCTATATGCGCCTCTTTTGCTTACCAATCAGCACCGTCACAATCGTCGCAGGCTATATGATTGCCTTGTTCATTGCCGGGACTCTACAAATCGTTTGGTTCCTCTTTCTCTTAACAATCGTCCTCAAAGTTGATCTTGCTGTATCCCTCATTACACTGTTACTGCTGTTAACGGCGTTCTTAATCACCACAATCGGTCTGGCCATTGGCCTCACTAGTCTCATCATCTCAAAAGAGAAGTACAATGTTGCATTACCAGTTATTGCTCTGTTCACAACATTTTTATCTGGGAGCTTAATTCCTATTGATATTTTTGGACAAGGAATCAAGTATATTTCCTACTTGGTGCCGCAACGCTGGGTGGTCAATGCCATGGAACTGATACGCGCTGGTGGCGATTTCAATACGATCCTCCCGCATATTGGCGTGCTCCTCCTATTCGCCTTAGTCTTCTTCACTTTTGGAACAAAAGTTCTCAATAAGGAAACACTCTAGTATTTATTGAGATGGTTTGCCCTGTAGCTTCAGTTTGCAGGGCTGGCTAATAAGCTAAAACGAAGCAAAATGATAACCCTGACTACTGACTCCCGACCACTGACCAACTTATTAACCACAAAGTGCACAAAGGGAAAGAAGCGGTATTGTTTACCCTGCCTGGAACATCATGGGGCTAAGCGGAGTTTGGAGCGGTGGCGGAATAGTGGAACATGGTTAATCGCCGCTTTGCGGTTGTTTAATGCGCTTGCTCGATTTGAAATACATTGTAGCCTACCCCTTCGAAAAAAAATATAATACAGAAGGCCGAAGAAATTAATCTTTGGCCTTATTTTTAGGTATATGCTCTTGTTAATTAGAGGAACTTGTGATTACCCTTCTTATCAATCCAGAGAGCGCGCGGGGTAATATCTTGATAGGCTGATTCCCAATTTTCAGCGACCAACCTATCGCCCTTGACATGTTGACCCCCACTAGAAAAGACCGTAATGAGACGATCATGGAACTGATAACGAAAGCCTGCCTGGGCGGTTTGGTGGCCCCTGATCAGCAGATCTACACCGAACTGATGACAAAAGGCATCAAAATGCTCCTCGGTAAATTTAAAACGTTTGGCTCCCACCCTTAAATCTTCTTCCTCACGCTGCGGGTCACTCCACATGATTTGCGATAGGATATTGAAGCCCCCTTCGTCAATGAGATTCGGGTTGGTTAGTTCTGCTAAATTTACGAGGTAGCCGAAATACGTTTCCTCAGTCAGATTAGGTCGAGGAATCCCGCCATGCACGGCCAAAACAATGCGATCAGCAATTTTCTGAACAGAGAAGTAGGGCAGATGATCAAAGAACTGCAAATAGGATACCAATAACTGATCATCAACGGTTGGATTATGCGCCATCAGAAGTTGCAGATAGGCTGGGAAATACATATCAAGGGTGTCTCGCTCGGGGATCATATAGGGCGTTGTCAAGGTCTGATCATCGTTTAGAATCCCCCCGTCGTGATTCCCTCTCAACAAATAGACATAGTCAGGGAAAAGTATTTTCAGAAGCATAATCCGCTCTAGGATCTTGAGATGAACGTGTCCTCGATCAACGTAATCCCCTGTGAAGATTACTCTGAATTTCTCCCCATTAAACACCCGCTGATAAAAATTAATAACGGCTAATGATCGCTTCAATGATGAATCATCCGAATGGAGATCTCCGATGAAGTAGTAATCACAGACCTCATTAAACAAATAAATCTGATGCCCAGGTTTGCCACTCTCAATATTCCCTAAACAATCTCTAAAATTTGTATGATTCTGCAGTGCATTCGTATTTTTTCCGCTCACCTCGGCTTGCAACACGCCTATTAATTTCTCGATTAGATCGCTATGAAAGTCGCAAAACTCTCCCAGGTCCTGCTCGTACAGATCTAGATTGCTAAGCAATTTGCCAGACTCCCAAAAACTCATGATCACATGATCGATCGCTTGGGCAACTTGGGCTGCCTCTTGATAGGTGCCGTCATTCAATTTCTGAACAATGCTCTTCACTAACTGGATTCGATTCTGTTTTTCCATCATTACTCCCTTGCACCTTGAGTTAATAGTCTGATTACTTCCGCTTCGCTTGTACAGGCGTCGTACGGATTCTGTGGGCCAAAAACGATCCCCCGCTCGCAATTCTTTAACACGTATTCAACGAAAAGCTCTGGACGCGCTGCTTTCATAAAGCGCGTAAATGCTTTAAGTCGAATTGACTGAGGTCCACTAAAAACACCCTTTTCACAAGGTCCATCATCACATTCCCAGCAGCCATTAATTCCCTTCTTGCCTGCACATTGCCGGACGATACACTGCACGCGGGCTTCATTCAGTGAATCGGTTTTGCAACCTGAGCAAGTCTCCTGTTCATAGCACAATGGACAAACGAGACTGCAATAGCCAATTTTTTCAACGATTTGTGCAAGATCCTTGGTCATTTTGTGACCCTAGCACCAGTCGCCGTTAATGAATATGGGGGTTTCAATGCCCTCTTGATCAACACCCACTACACTCAAGTCTGCTGTGCCCACCATGAAGTCGATATGGGTCAAAGAATCATTAATCCGCTTTTGGTCTTGCTCAAAACAGCTGCTTTTGGCGTCTAGGCAATCGGCATAGGCCTTACCAAATGCCAAATGGCAACTGGCATTTTCATCGTAAAGCGTATCATAGAATAGTGTGTTGAGCTTTGCCAGTGGTGATTGTTCTGAAACCAGTGCGACCTCCCCTAGGTAGTTTGCTCCATCATCTATTTTGAAGATATTGTCCAAAACCTCTTGCCCAACTCGAGCGGAGTAGTTCGTTAATCGACCCTCTGCAAATGTAAAGGAGAAATCTTCGATTAATTGCCCCGCATAGCTGAGTGGCTTCGAACTTTTTACATTTCCGTTTACTTCATATTTATCTGGAACCGTAAATACTTCCTCAGTAGGCATGTTTGGTACGTATTCTAATCCATCATTTGTGGTACTGGATGCGCCGACCCACAGATGGCTCTGCGGCAAACCAATTGTTAAGTTTGTGCCAGATTGGTTGCTAAAAATCAGTTTTTTGAAGCGCTTGCTATTTAAGAAGGCCACCCGCTGCTGAATCTTGGCTTGATGATCCTGCCATGCTTTAACGGGATCTGCTTGATCTAAGCGAACCGCATACATGACGGCTTTCCATAGCTCAGATAAAGCCTTCTCTGCACCTAAATCGGGAAATACTTTTTTCGCCCAGACTGGTGAGGGATAGGAGACCAATAGCCAGGCGCAGTCTCCACTATAAATCATATCGGAATAATTCTTAAGTGCTTTGCGTGACGCCTGATTGACATGGTTAATTTTAACAGGATCAATTCCCTGATAAAGTTCTGGATCAGGATAGCTGATGAAAATCATCGTTGCTTTTTGGCGCGCGTAGTATTCTTTTGATTCGACTTTCCATTGAGGAATATCGGTAAGCACCTCAGTGTTCGTGTTAATCAGGCGCAATCGTTTATATTGATCATCATTGTACTCTAAAACGACCTCTTTGGCAGCTCGTTGGTAGGCGAGCTGGGCAATCTGGCGTGCAAGCTCTCGACATTCAACGGGTGCTGTGATCACTACAGTGTCGCCTGCACGTACTTTTACTCCAAAATCCACGATTAATCTTGCATAATCTGCTATCACTTTATGAATATCCATTCTTATCCCCCTCGCACCAATCTATGTGATTGGAAGCCATTTTATTGAGTGTTTTGCTTAGTTAGCCCTATTTATTAACTCTATCATATTATACTGCATCGAAGGCTAATTGCTAATGATTTCTGATTATTGATTTCTTATATAGAGGGGCTAGGTCATTATAAATCGCAGTTTAGAGCGATGTGGAACGTAGTTTAATAGCCGCTTTTCGGCTGTTTAATGTGCTGGCCCTGTAGCTTCAGCGTGCAGGGCTGGCTTATTGCTCAAGATCCTCACGTCGCTCCGCTCCTCAGGATGACAGCCTAGGTGGCATAGAAATGCAAAACCAGGCTCTTTACGCTATTTTTTTTGGGCGCTTGCGATGCAAGCATCTTGCTGTAGGGCAAGGCACATACACAATGGCATAGGCCACTTCATTGTGTCGCGCAGCACACAGCTTCACATGCCGCAGGCATACTTCACGCGCCTT
>CAZVAO010000077.1:0-11526 GCA_964625175.1 uncultured Clostridiaceae bacterium | reverse complement strand
GGCAAAGAAAATCGATGAATAAGTTCCACTGATAATTCCCACAAACAATGCTAAAGCGAACGGTCTTAGTGTTGTTCCACCTAGGAATAAGAGTGCACCTACCGCTAATAACGTTGTTAAAGAGGTATTAATCGAACGTTGCATGGTCTGCTGCAAACTATTATTGACAATCACATCAAGTTCTTCTCCACGTTTGCGATTCTTGATATTCTCTCTAATTCGATCAAAAATAACGATTGTATCATTGATTGAGTAACCCACAATTAGCAATATAGCAGCTACAAAACTGCTGTTAATTTCAATTTGAGTGATTGAGAATATGGTTAGAACGACAACAACATCGTGTAAAAGCGCTAAGATGGCAGCAATTGCAAATTTGAATTCAAAACGCCAAGTAATATAGAGTACCATTAGAAAATTAGCAATGAGCAAGGCCCATAATGCTTGGGTCGCTAATTCTTTGCCAAAAACGGGATCAACCTGATCCGCACTCTCTAAGGTAAACTCCGGATATACCTCTCTCAACGTATTAAGCACTTCTTGACGCTTTTCTGAAGTGAGTGTTTCCGTCTTAATCTGAATCAAGGTGCCTTCACCGACTGAGCGAATCACCGGCTCCTGGGTCAATTCAACACCGCTTAATATTTCCCTAACAGCACCGGTATCAAACTCTTCTTGTAAATCCAGAACCAGAATTGTTCCACTGGAAAAATCAATACCTAAATTTAGCCCACGAAACAACAGGGAACCTAACCCAACGATCAGTATAATGGCAGAGATCATATAAAAGATTTTGCGATTCTTAATAATTTCTATTTTCATTGCTCTGCCCCCTTACACGCGCCCGATAGACGCTTTAGTTTTAATCAATTGGCTATTAACCAGTAAGCGCAACAGCCAACGCGTTACAAATACCGCTGTAATCATACTCGCTAAAATACTCATCGTTAAGGTAATGGCAAATCCCCTGATTGGGCCTGTGCCAAACCAATAAAGTACGCCAGCAGCAATTAAGGTGGTCACATTGGCATCAAGGATTGTGACAATTGCCCGTGAGAAACCCGTTTCAATTGCAGAACCCATTGAACGGCCGTTGCGGATTTCATCTTTAACGCGTTCGAAAATGATAATATTCGCATCAACTGCCATACCAATACCAAGAATTAAACCAGCAATACCTGGTAAAGTAAGGGTTGAATCCGTTAAAATCAGTCCCAGTAAGGCTAGTGATAAATAGGATACAAGTGCGATATCGGCAATTAAGCCAAAGCCACGATAATAAACAACCATAAATAACAGCACCAGAATAGCACCGATCATACCAGCATTTAGACTCGTATTTAACGAATCCTGCCCTAGACCAGGTCCAATCGATCGTGTTTCAAGAGAGACTAAAGGAATTGGTAATGATCCAGATCGTAACAAGAGTGCTAGTTTTGCAGCAGACTCGTCGGTCATATCTCCGCCACTAATAGCAGCATCTGTGCTAACTTCACCATTAATAACAGGCGTCGAGATGGGTTCATCATCGAGCGCAATGATCAGTCGATCACCAATATGGGATGCTGTAAACGCTTTCATAATGGCGCCACCTTCAGCATCAAGGGTCAATGAGACATAAGGCTTACCAAATTCATCGAATTTGACTGCGGCATCTTCTAAAGAGCTCCCCGTAATCAAGGTCGTATAAACAGGACTACCATCTACAATATCTAGTGATTTAAACTCTAACATAGCGGTTTGACCAACTAAATCTAAAACCTGCTCCTGATCAGCAACGCCAGGAATGGCCACTCGAATGCGGTCGGTCCCCTCAATTGTAATCTCTGGTTCACGGGTACCAAGTTCGTCAACACGATTGCGAATAATCGCTTGTGCTTGTTCCAAATCCGTTCGGTCAACTGTCATACCATCGACTGGTTGAGCCTCAAGCAAAACATAGACTCCCCCTTCAAGGTCAAGTCCTAAGTTAACGGCGTTTTGACTCGCTACCATAAAATAAACATAAGCACCTAGTGCTCCGATAATCGAGATTAAAATCACTAATGCAATTTTGCTTCTTGATGAGCGCATATACTTTTCTCCTCTCCATAAAACAGACCTAAACATTATAACCTGCTAATAAAACTGATGTCAATGCAGATGTCTTTACATTAGCTGATAATCATTAATAATTAAATTAAATTTTGAATTTAAAAAACTGGCAGCACGCCTACACATCATCATACGACTTAAGAATATCTCGAAATATTCCATCACTTGGGATATTTCGCGGTCGATTGTGATATCTAATACCGTGTGTGCCCCTTCTGAATCAAAACTGACCTCAAGAGAGGATCGCTGCGCGGCATAATTAACGCGATCGTGAATGTCGAACGTAGCCATATCTTTGTTGCGCACTCGTGAGCGATGTACATCTGATTTATCAGCGAGAATTAAGGCGGCTGAGACCTCATTAAATACGGTTCCATTAATCTCCTCATGATTGCCAATTGCAGCGGTGATCACAGCGATTTCATCGAAATCCATTTCCAATTGTTCAAGTATCCGCATGGCGATAATTGCCCCTGTCTGGCCATGTTCTGTCCGACTTATAAAATTGCCAATATCATGGAGATAGCCTGCAATCTCAGCGAGTTCACAAAGGCGATCAGGGTAGTTGAGTTGGCGGAGGATACTGCCTGCCAAATTACTCACAACACCGGCATGCCGTAAACCATGATCGGTATAGCCTTTAATGCCTAAAAACTCGTTACCCTTCTCAATATATGCACGAACCTGAGGTAACATACGAACTTCTTTTAAAGTAATGCTATTCATCTTTCATTCTCCAATTCTCTATATAGTGCAAGGCCTCAGCCAAAACTTCCTCCCGACTCATCTCATCCGTTTCAATGAATAAATGAGCATTGGCGCGGGCATCTTGTAAAATATCTTGCTGTGCCAACCAACGGGTTTTGCCCCAAGAAATTGTGCGACGGCGCTGTGCCGTTTCAACGGTACAATAGAGCACGATTAAAATATCGGGCTTATGTCTATTCCACAGACGTGGTGCGCGGGAATGCTCTTGTAAGCAACTGTGCGCATTATACCCCATTTGCTGTAAACGACTGGCCAAAGTGGTTTTGCCAGAGCAACAATTCCCCACAATTATGATTAAGGGGTGCCGATCATCGATTCTTGCCATAATAACTTAAGGAATATGGGACGGTTAGCCCCATTTCTCTGATCAAAACATCTTCACTGATTTCACCTACGGTTAATACAAAAACACTCATATCATCGCCCGCTTTCTTATGGTCTAATCGGATTGCTAAGTTGATGATTTCATCAGCCATCTCATCACAATTGTTACCGTTATTTCTTCCTTGCTCAACAATCTCAGTGATTTGGTTCAGTTTAAGTTGATTATTATAACGCTTCCCTGCACTTGTGATCCCATCACTTACTGCTACAACCGTTACATAATCCGCAAAGTTAACTTCATTAATCTGAGGTTTCATTTCATAATGAAATCCGATAGAGGGGATATCCTCATTATAGATCGTATGATTGCCATCTTCATCCCACACAAAAACAGGACAGTTGCCATTGCGGGAAATCACAATCGTCTGAGTATGTAAATCTGCAGAGGCGATAACAAGAGTTGAGGATACTTTACCTTGTCGTGCAGCAAACAGTTTATCATGTGCTGCTCGGGCTGCTGACCCATCACGAACCCCATCACCGATTAACCCGATGATGGTATTGACGACTCCAGCACTGGTTTTCTTAGCGGAAGGTCCACTCCCCTGGCCATCTGCCAGAACAACCGATATGCCTCCTTTAGGGCGCTCAATTATTTCTACACTATCCCCTCCAGTCGTCACCGCATATTTATCAACCTTACGCACTGCAACTTGGACAGCCATTCTCGTCATAATCGACTCACCCTTCTTCTTTATTATCTAGATTATATTATACTCTAGAATAGTCCTACATGAAGCTTGAATGTACTTTTTTTTTCACAAATTCTTTATCAATCTTAAATGACCACAAGATATATACAGCAATTCATAAAATAATGTTTAAGCATCATCATACGTGGTATAATCTAGGTAGAATATTTATGGAGGTGCATAAATGTGCGTAATCGCTTAATTCAGATTCTGGTAGCACTATTTATAATTGGACTTATCCTTACTCAATTTTTAGGACTATACACAGATTGGGTATGGTTTGATTCTGTAAATTTTGGTGACATCTTTACCAAAACATTATTCCTAAAAATAATTGCCGGCGGAATTATAGGTCTTATTGTTTTTGCTATCGTCTATGTTAATTTAACAATTGTTCGTAAACTTATTGCCAAAACCCCTCATGTTCACGAATTCGATGCGGATAACATTGAATATCTTGAGAAACGCCTTAGTACAACGGATTACATAGCGGAATTCCTGCAAAGTAAAAATGCAGGTCTCATCGTCCTAATCGTAGCGGCATTCTTTGGTCTTGGCAGTGCCTTTTCTGAGAGTCAATATTGGATGGATTTTGCCCGCTTTATTAATGCAACAAATTTTGGTATTGTCGATCCATTATTCAACACGGATCTTGGCTACTACATCTTCAAATTACCATTTTATCTCTCTCTCTATAACACGATTATGAGTATTTCATTCATCGTTACACTTGTTGTGGCAGCGCTCTATTATTTTATTGGTCTTTTTCAAAAATTCCAAACATCGCCCGCTGCTAAAAACACGTTCAATACAGCCATCGCTCACCTATCAATCATGGGTGCTTTTACACTCGGCGTAAGAGCTATCGGTTATAAACTCGACGCCGATCAGTTGATGTATTCGCCACGCGGTGTGGCCTTCGGTGCCAGTTATACGGATCTCTATGCATCCAGACCTGTTTTCTTTTTCATGCTCGTCTTGGCAGCGGTAGGTGCGATTCTATTCTTAGCTAACATACGCCTCAAAAACTTAAGAATTCTCGTTGTGGTGCCAGTCGTACTGATTGCTTTGGGTACGATTGCAGGTACCGTTTACCCCGCCATTATTCAGCAATTTGTGGTAACACCAAACGAGTTGGAAAAAGAAGGACCTTATATACAAAACAACATAACGTATACGCGGCAAGCTTATAATTTATCGAACATCTCCGAGGAGTTCTTCCCAGCTAACGCGGACCTAACCCTTGAAGACCTCGATAACAATGCTTTGACCGTTGATAATATCCGCATCCACGATTTGCGACCTCTCATTGACACTTACAATCAAATAGAGGCGATTCGCCCTTATTACTCATTCCTTGATGTGGATATCGATCGCTACATAATAGAGGGTCATTTACGTCAAATCATGGTTAGTCCCCGCGAATTGGATATCAACAAACTGGATGCATCTGCCCAAACCTGGATCAACACACACTTGAAGTACACACACGGACAGGGTGCGGTCGTTTCACCGGTTAATAAAGCGACAGCTCAAGGGCTGCCAACCTTCTTTGTGAACCAGATTCCGCCAAAATCATACACCAATGATATTATCATTGATCAGCCAGACATTTATTTTGGTGAACAAACGGATCATTACATTATTACCAATACCGATACACCTGAGATTGATTACACAAGTGCCAATGGACCAATCACGGACTTCTATAATGGTGAGGATGGCATCAAGCTGACTTTCCTCAATAAGCTCCTTTATAGCATCCGCTATAGCACCACCAAGATGATTTTGAACCAAGATATCAATGCCGACAGTAAACTGCTAATCAATCGTAATATTATTGATCGTGTACAAGAGATTGCACCGTTCTTAATTTACGATAGCGATCCTTATATGGTCATAGATGATAATCGACTATTCTGGATCATTGATGCCTACACGTATACGAGTTATTATCCCTATTCAGAACCTTATATTCAAGGGATCAACTACATTAATAACTCTGTGAAAGTCGTCATTGATGCCTATAATGGCACGACTTCATTCTACTTGTTTAATCCAGAAGATCCATTAGCTCAGACTTACCTCAAGATCTTCCCGAATTTATTTACGGATTACGCAGAAATGCCCGAAACATTGAAGCAGCATATTCGCTACCCTGAAGATCTTTTCAGTATCCAGGCTAAAATGTTGCTCCACTACCACATGACCGACGTGAGTACTTTCTTCTACAAAGACGATGCTTGGAAAGTTGCTACGGAAATCTATTCACAAAACGGTCAGGTTCAAGTGGATCCGAAATATATATTGATGCGTTTGCCAGGTGAAGAAGTTGAAGAGTTTATTATGATGCTTCCTTTCACGCCAGCTGAACGTAACAACTTAGTCGCCTGGATGGCCGTTCGCATGGATGGCGAAAACTATGGTGATATGCGCATCTATCAATTCCCTCGTCAGGAGTTTGTCAATGGCACGCTCAATATTGAGAATCGCATCGACCAAGATACCGAAATATCCCAGCAGTTAACACTTTGGTCGCAACAGGGTTCAGGGGTTATTCGAGGTAATATGATGGTCATACCGATTGACCAGTCTCTCATATATGTGGAACCCATCTACCTTAAGGCTTCCGCTCAAGGATTACCAGAACTGAAGCGGATCGTTGTGGCGTTTGGCGATGAGTTAGTCATGGAAGAAACCCTTGATAAGGCTCTCGCTAAAATCTTTGGCACAACGGAGGATGACAATCCGAATCCAGAGAATCCAGGTGGTCTAGCTGCAACCGTTCTACAGTTAGCCGATTATGCTCAAACACTTTATGACCAGATGATCACGGCTGCACAGAGTGGTGACTGGGCGAGTTATGGGGATTATCAGACTGAATTAAGCGATATATTAAACCAATTGGCTGAATTAGCCGCCAAAAATGCCGAAGAAGCCACAGTGATTCCTACTCCATAAACCGCATAGAGGATAGATCGTAATAAAAGAAGGGGCTCTTTAAAGAGCTCCTTTTTCGTATGGTATTCAATTCCTAGTCCTCTTGTTATTCGACAAACTCACCATCCGTATCAATGACATCTTTGTCCTTTTTACCTTTGAAATCGAAAATATTGTCCTTCTTAATCCCTACTTCACGCGATGCAACATTAACAAAGACTCGACTAGCCAGGTAAAAAACCAAAAAATCATCGAATGGCATAAAAGGCATAAGGTCTGGAGAGAATCCGTATATTAAGACCGACAGAACAAATATGACTTTTGTACTGGTTCTCACCCCTGGATGGCGTAGTAATTTCCAAACGCGTTGAAATAAAATTAACATGATATCCCCTCCTTTTCATATTTATTTGATGTGGGTATCACAGATATTTTACATTTTAGCGCTTAACAGCAACTTCAATATTGAATATAATAAAGATAGTTAAATACAAGGAGTCATTGTATGAATATTGCATTTTTTCTTATCCCTAAGTCCGAAACCATCTATATGAATACAGAATCATCCGTGCGGCAAACCTTAGAGCGTATGGAACATCACAGCTATAGTGCCATCCCGCTTGTAAATGCAGCTGGGCACTATGCAGGCACGATCACAGAAGGTGACTTGCTTTGGTTCCTTAAACAACGCCATTTTCCAAATGTTTTTGATTTAGAGGATTACCCGATCAAAAATGTTCCGCGTAGCTTCGTCAATACCTCTGTTTCCGTTTATGCAGATATCAACGAACTTTTGAGCCTTGTGATTAATCAGAACTTTGTCCCGATTACGGATGATCAAGGGGTATTTATTGGCATTGTCACTCGAAAAACAATCCTAGAATATCTGATCGATCTCAAAACAAACTATCATTCCTCTGCTAGCTCAAATAGTAAAGCTGCCCCTAACTGATAATTTACTTCAACCAAGCAGGCGGTTCGCTTATATAAGGGCGAGCTGCCCCTTTTTCTTCTTCGAACTTTCTCAGCAGTTCTTGCAAGGCCACAGGATCGTCAGCGACGGCATCCACATCAGCAACCTTTAAGCCATTCGTAAAAGGACAAATGCTGATACAAGCGCCACAATCCGTACCGACACGCCGCCAAATACGGTAGCACTCCTCTCCTTTGAAATACCACTCATCAGGATTCGTAATCGCAGCTGGAGCGAGTGCACGGCCAGGACATGCCCGAGCACAGCGATCGCAAATTTTGCAGAATTCTTCAATACCACAAGATGGCTGTACCTCATCCACTTGAACAGGAATGGATGTTGTTACAACCCCCAACCGCACACATGATCCGTATTCTGTGGGTGTAATAATCATTCCATGACGTCCCATCACACCAATGCCCGCTGCCTCCGCAACCCATTTAGCGCCCAGTAGATAGTTGGCATCCATGTGATTACGCGCTTCATAGCCCAGTCTGCGAATATAATAGGATAGAATCATACCAATAATCGCTCCCGTCACATAGCCATGCGATGTTTCAATAACCTCAGCAATCTGGGGTCCACGATGAATCAACTCTTTCTCCATTGGAATTGTAAAGACGATGGCGTAAGGCAGAGACTCGGTGATTTCCTCTCCATAGTTTTCCACATGACGTCCCCGATGACTGTAGTAAAACTGATTCTGCATCGGAATAATTCTGCAGCTCAAAGCACCATATAATTTGGCAAGTCCCTTAATTCTTCGAGACATCACATCACCTTCAACGGCAACAGCATCCCCCATAGGGCCACCTTCTGCACAGTGGCGGATATCATTTAAAAACATAAAGGTCGCTTCTGCAATTGGAGAGTTTATTGGATCATAAGTAGCCGTTCCTTCACCACAAATATCGGGCATAGAGCGCAATTCATCGTCAATTTCCTTGAGATGCGGATTGCGTTGATAATAATCCCGATAGGCTTCTGAATCAACTGGCCAAGCCATCCGTGCAAATAACGTATTCCGTTCATCACCTTTTTTTATCATGATTTAACTCTCCATTCCTTAGGATTACAACAAATCACGTTTTAATTGATTTAATCATCATCAGGGCGCCACTTTAGCGCCTTGAGTATTGTATCTAATAGTTTACACGCAAAGTCAATTCTAGTAAAATGATTTTTCGCTTTGACGTCAAATCCTCTTAGATTATGATCTGTTTCACAAAAAAACTCGCCATTTTCTCAGAAAAAAAGTGACGCTCTAAAATGAGCGCCACGAATTAAATGCTATTCTTAAGACCCTAAATTTAAAATCATCAAGAAATGGCTGATGCTTCCACCCAAAACAAAGAGGTGGAATAATTCATGATGCCCGAAAGCATGTTGACCAAAGTCTGGTCTTTGAAAACCATATATCAATGCGCCAATCAAATAGAAAGCACCACCAGCAATTAGCATACCTAAAGATAGCGGTGGCATTTTCGCGATTAATTGCATGATTACCGAGATTGACAAACATCCCATGGCAGCATAGATGAGCGCAGACAGCCAGTTAGGAATATCTGGCCAAAAAACTTTGCTGATAGATCCGGCAATAGCAATCAGCCAAATAGTCACCAGCATGGTGTACCCAGACACCCCTCTTATAGTAACTAGGCAAATCGGCGTGTAGGTCCCCGCAATCAAAAAGAAAATCATCATGTGGTCAAGGCGACGCAATAATTGAATGGTCGACTCTTTCGCCTTAAGCCCGTGATAAAGCGCACTCGCTGAATACAGCAAGATTAGGCTGATACCAAATATCGTAAAACTGATTAAATGATAAATCGTTCCATAGTCGAGAGCGTAAAGAATTAGGATTATGAGACCTGGGATTCCTAAAATAGCTCCCAATAAATGACTGATTGAATTAAATGGTTCACGTATATGTTTCATAAACTCTCTCCTAGACGCCATCATGAAATGAATCGGACGGCGGCACCATCTTATGTAAGACTTCTTTAGTAAAAGAGACACCGTTGCTAAATACCATCAGTATATTGGCTAACGCATCTAAATTTTCTAAAGGATTTGCAGCAAGCACAATTAAATCAGCGTATTTTCCCGCTTCCAATGAACCAATCTCTGCCATATTCATTAAAGCGGCTCCGTGGTTAGTTAAAGCTGTGAGCACTTCTGCATTAGACAATCCGGCTTGATGGAGTAATTCTGCTTCTGTGATCATCAAGCCTAAAGTATCTGTTCCCGCTGCCATCTTGACACCCTGGCGTACGGCTGCTTGCATGCTCTTTTTTTGTTCCGTGTGCAGAATCTGATACCGCTTAACCCATTCTGTACCACGTTGCCAATAGGGATTCGCGTTCTCTTGATAACCACTGGCAGTCGGCACCAAATACACACCCTTCTGTGCCATCTCCTGCGCTAACTCATCAGTTAGATAAATGCCATGTTCAATGCAGTCTACCCCAGCTGCTAGTGAGCGGCGAATCGTTTCTATGCCATTCGCATGGACCGCCACTTTGAGGCCAATGCTGTGAGCCAGTTCGACAACCAGCTGCAAATCGGCCGTTTCAAACCATGGCACGCAGAGTTGCTCATTCTGGATATTCCATAAATCATCATGGCTCGCAATAATCTTAATAAAATCTGTTCCCTCATCCAATTGACGCCGAATTTCTTGACGCAATTCCGTGCGGTCAGCAACGGGATGAACGATTTGGTGTGCATGTCCATAACTCATAACGACTGCCTCAATGGCCGATTTCATTCGTGGGCCTTTGACAACGCCGCTCGCTAATGCCGCTTGCAATTGTCGATGTGACTCATCATGGTGTCCCATATCACGTGCGGCCGTTACGCCTTCGAGTAAGGATGTCATACAGGTGCGTATGGCTCTATATGCTAAATCTGCTGGGCCAATTGTATGCGCAACTTTTCCACGGCTGCGCCGCATTGTAAAATGAATATGGGCGTTGACGAGTCCCGGCATGACCGTTTTGCCTGTCAAGTCTATTATCTCAGTTGATGCTGGATAATCCAGCACCTTGCCAACCGCAACAATTCGCTCATGATCGAGTAAAATCTGGCCTGCTTCCCAGACTTCTTGTTGAGCATTACAAGTGATGACCCTGCAATTCTTTAATAACTTCATGATAACTTCTCCTACTTACTACATATTGTACATAAGGGATTACGCGCTACTGTGATTTTCTGGAACTCCATGTCCCAAAAATCGCACATCAACATCTGTCCACTTAATGGATTCAACCCACAAATCATCTTCACAGCTTCTGCAGCCATTAACGCCCCAACGACTCCAGCAAATGCGCCTAAAACTGGCTTTACACCTGCTTGATCTTGCATGCCTTCGTGTAAACAATGATAACACGCCGTCTCTCCCGGTATGATTGGAAAGACATAGCCGTTCAGATTCTGAATGGCCCCATCAATCATCGGAACATTGGCTGCTACACACAGTTCATTTAAGAGATAGCGCGATTCAAAACGATCGACGCAACTCAAAACCAAATCATAGTTATGAATGATTTTAGCACCATTCGTGCTGCTAATGATTATATCATATTTCCGATAATTAAGTTGGGGATTTAGTGCCTGCAAATGCTTTAAAGCAACGTCTGCCTTTCTCTTCCCCACATCCTCCGTATTAAATAA
>CAZVAO010000076.1:0-12334 GCA_964625175.1 uncultured Clostridiaceae bacterium | reverse complement strand
TAGGCTCGGAGTGACAGAATAGAAAGGCAAGCGTAGCTTGGCTACCTCGATCCGATCCCCAGTCCCTTTTAGCCTTTTCGCTCTTTAACCATTTAGCCTCTATCCCCAATTCCTGATTTTAAAATACAGCGGATTCTGCAGGAAGATTCTCACGTCGAGCAAGCTCTCCTCAGAATGACAGCGTGGCGGGTTTACCTAACTCCTGATTCCTGGTCCCTGCTCCCGTGTCCCGTTTCAACCATTGCTTAACCATTGTTTAACTACCGCTCAACCATTGTTTTGCAATCATCTTCATAAAAAATCAGGACAGCCATTGGCTGTCCTAGTTTTTTATTTATATTATTTTGTGTAAGACTTCACCAATTGGTAAAGGTTGCGTACGCCCACACCCGTTGGGCCCTTCGCAATATAGCCAAGATCCTCGCCCGTATATGATTTACCGGCGATATCCATGTGGATCCACGGTTTATCTTCGTTAAAACGACCAATAAATAAAGCTGCTGTAATGGTTCCACCACCGCACTCGCCACCAACATTATTGAGATCTGCCTCAGGATGCTCAATACATTTCTCGAAGTGTTCGAAGGTTGGTAAGCGCCAGATCATTTCTCCAGTGGCTACCGATGCAGCTTCTAGCCGACCATAGAATTCATCATCATTAGAAATAACGCCAGTCACGCGTTTGCCTAAAGCGGTGACACATGAGCCCGTCAACGTGGCAATATCTAAAACGCGTGTCGCTTTTTCTGTGGTAACCGCATAATAAACAGCATCAGCAAGTGTTAGACGACCTTCAGCATCAGTGCTGCCAATGTGAATGGATTTACCAGCCATTGAACCGATAATGTCCCCTGGATGATAACTGTGTGCGGATGGGATATTCTCACAGGCCGCAACAATACCCACAACATTAGCTTGCAAATTTTGCTTAGCAATCGCGCACATAGCTCCGATAACCGCTGCACTTCCAGCCATATCCGTTTTCATTGTCACCATACCCTGACGCGTTTTCAAAGATAATCCACCACTATCATAGCAGATCCCTTTTCCGACTAAAGCCGTCACATCTTCTGGGTTCGCAGGATTACCATTGTGCCGCATGATGATGAAACGAGGTGGGTTATCTGAGCCCCTGGCAACTTGCCAGAAAGCTTCCATTCCAGCTTCAATAATATCTTCTTCATTCCAAATGTCTGTATCAAATCCGTACTCATTACCTTTGAGCACGGCCTGTTCAGCTAAAGCTGAAGGAGAAAGAATATTAACAGGCGTACCCGTTAAATCTCGGGCAAAGTTCGTCGCTTCGCCAAGCAAAATGCCTTCGGCCATAGCATCTGTTTCAGATCCTGTCGCTGTAATAATTGAAACCGTTTCAAGCGTGTTATCCGCTTTCTTGGATTTATAGCCTTCAAACTTATAATTTGCTAATGTCAACGCCTCAGCGATTACCTCAACAATATTACAATCACATTCAGGCAATTGGCTGATGAGCATTTCTTTACTCTTTAATTCTTTAGCTTTCTTGACCATTGTGCCAACAGCTACTCTCAGTTTCTCTACAGTGAGATCCTTTTTAGCACCCATGCCAACAACAATCACTTTGTTAACATTATTCGCTTTTTCGATCAAATAGGCTGTGCGCACTTCTTTAGCCTTCCCGCTAAATTCCTTGCTGTCCAGTAAATACTTGACCATTTTTCCAATAGGGCAATTGAAATTTGGGTCTGCTTCCTGTCCCTCAAACCAGAAAAATGCTGCCGTATCGGCTTTCTGAGGTAGACTGTGTAACGTCGTTAATTTAATTTGCATTTGAACTCTCCTTTGTAATTTTGATTAACTATTCGAAACCCATAAAAGGCTCCTATATGAGCTTAATGATTGATCCACTAACAAACCTATTATCGATCAAGAATGCCCTGCATACCCTCTCTTATGGCTGTGATGACTTGCTGGCGCGTAGTAAAATCGGCATCATCACGGTGCGGACTATAGGATACCAATGCGAGTGCTTTTACTTTTGGGTATTTCAATAGGTGGCGCAAGGTTTGACCTAATTCTAAACCACTCAAACCACCTGGCGTGGGCAATCCCGCCGCAGGTGCCAGCTCTGGATTGAGAATATCCAAGTCAACATGAACATAAATCACATCTTGCCGCTCCATAAAATAGGCCATCGTTCGATCGATTTCTGGGGATTGATTGAGCATATCGGCATCACTATGGGTGATGATTTCATCTTCTTCGATAAAACGGCGCTCCAAATCGTCTAAATCACGGAGTCCCATCATCACGATATCTGGGGATTGTAGCGGGAATCGCAACCCACTCTGCTTGCGCAATCGTGGTAAGCATTTTCCAGCGGAGATTGCAACTGGCATCCCGCCCAGCATACCACTCGGACTGGTATTTGGAACATTATAGTCCCCATGGGCATCGATCCAAATCAAACCAACCCGTAAAGGGCGTTGGGGATCAGCTGCGTTTGTTTGCATGCCACCTAGTAACCCTACAACACCATTGCAATTGGCCAGTAGACCTAATACGAAATCACCTTGATCTCGCTCTACGCGGGCCATCCGCGCTAAGTAACCATTAGCCAAGCCAACCCTGTTCCAGTCGCCATATTGGGCTTCTTCCGCAGCTGTCATTTGTACCGCTTGTGGCTCATTAAGTTCAAGTCCATCGCGCCTGAGCATGTCGACTAAGCCAGCATCCAGAATTGAGGCAGGCCCAGCACCACCCCCGACACCTTTCCCATTTTGATTATATGGTAATGCAATAATTGATACCTTCAAGGTCATTCCCCCTAATACTTTACTTTATTACTCGTTCATCTTCATTTCAACAAATTGTCCATAACCAGGCTCAACCAATATATTGGTGCCATCATAAACTTGGGTGCCCCGCACATAGGTGCTTTGAATATGACCACGGAATTCACGTCCGTCGAAAGGCGTGTGTTTATTGATATAGAATGTTTTTTCCGCTTCACATACCCAATTGCTTTCGAGGTCTAATAAGTAAAAATCAGCGTCTGACCCAACTGCTAAGATCCCTTTCTGAGGATAGAGCCCAAAACGTCGTGCACAATTAAGCGCAGTAAAACGTGCATAAAGTGGCAACGACATCCCTCTTTCCACAATGCCTTGGTCAATAACAACTGGGAGCATCGTCGTTAGCCCCATACAACCCTGTTTAGCAAGGTCAAATTGTTCCATAGGCACTTTCTTTTGAGCAAACGTATGGGGTGAGTGATCCGAAGCGATCATATCAATCGATCCATCAAGAACATAATCCCATAGCTCGTCGACACATTCCTGAGGGCGCAATGGTGGATCACATTTTGCTACACCGCCGATACGGCGCAAATCGTCTTCATTTAACCCTAAGTATTGCGGGCAGGTTTCGACGGTAATATCGATTCCATCCGCCTTGGCATAATGGACCGCCTCTGCGCCTTGGGGCACACTCATATGAGCAATATGTGCTTTACAGCCTGGGGCTAACCCTGCGATAAAGATGAAGCGTTCAATCGCCTCTAGTTCTGAATAGATCGGATGTGATTCAATAAAGGCCTCAACATCATTGCGACCTTCAGCAGCGAATTGCTCTTCGAGGTGATGAATGAGTGTGTCGTTTTCTGCATGAACAGAAACCAATCCACCTAACTCCGCCAAGATCTTCATACCCGCCAACAATGTTCCATCATCTGTCATTGGGTAATTGGAGCATCGGCACATAAAGGCCTTGAAAGCCTGGCCGCCTGCATTAAAAACATCCTCGAGATCTGCGAGATGCCCTGGGGTTAGCCCCCCATATAGGGCAACATCAACCACACACTCCTTTTTAACGGCCTCAACTTTATCCATAAACGCCTTAAGGGTAACGGTTGAAGGGGCCGATAATGGCATATCAATAAAAGTCGTGATCCCACCAGCGGCGGCAGCCATGCTGGCGGTGGCGAGCGTTTCGCGATGGGGTTCTCCATGACCCCCATGGACATGAGGATCAATCCCTCCAGGCATAACAAACTTGCCATGGGCATTAATTTCAGATTTTGCTTCGTACGTTAATCTCGGGTCTAATAACCCTGCGATTTTACCATCAATCACACCTAAGTTCGCTTCTAATACGGCCGACGGCGTAACGATTTTTCCACCTTTTACGACTAGATCAAATATCATTTCTTACTCCTCCTTATATGAATTTTCCATTTACATCATCAGAACCACTTTGTCCAATGAGAATTCTAGTGTGCCTCAACTTATATTCAATTCTCTATTGCTAGTTTGATTCCTGCCAAATTGAATGGGAAGTACAAAAAAGAGCGACTTATATGCCGCTCTCTACTGCATTAAATTAAATATTTCGACTCGATTCTTGCCTTCTTTTTTTGCCTTGTAAAGACTTTGATCTGCATAGTCAAAAACAAATTCAACAGGTTCGTCTTTGAGATTCTCATAAATACCAATGGAAACCGTGACCTGCATCCCGATTTCTTGTGCGGATTGGTCAGCGATTTGCTCACGCACCTTCTCTGCATAAGTACTCATTTCGTCTAGGGGACCCCCATAACAAACAATAAACTCATCGCCCCCAAAGCGCCCCACTTGCATCCCAGCTTGCTTACCTGCACTTAAAATGCGGGCGATTAGTTTGATAGCGGTATTCCCAGATACATGCCCATAGAGATCATTCACCTGCTTGAGATTATCCGCATCAATAAGAGCAATAACGTACGGTGCCTTTGTTTTGCCAATATGATCGAGCATAAAAGAATAGGTATACAGTCCGGTCAAACCATCACGTATTGAGTTTTCGTAAAGATCTTTCCACCGCTCTTTTTCATGTTCAATCGTATTCTGCAAAAGAGAGACCTCATTGATAATCAACATCAGAATTGGTAGAGCAATCATCATGATCATGAGCTGGGCTAAGCTGAAGAAACTCCCACTGTCACGTCCAATGGCTAAATTCATAACAATCGGGCTAATTAATAGCACCCCTACTAAGGCTGCAATCATCATCATCTTCTTAAGTTGTCGACCTCGATCATAACTATAGGCACAGTAAATCCATGATAATCCATTAATCAAGAGCAGGATCGCCGTTTTATCATAAAACGCCTTGTAAGTGATCATATTATTAATAACAAAAGCGCCCGTTAGCGCAATCACTACCGTAGCATATGCCAAATATTTAACGCGTTTAACCCCAAAATACTCCCCGAAACACATCGATAACGATGCCAAGGTGAAATAGCTTGCTAAAATTGTAATCTTCTTAAATACGAGGTAATCAACCGGTAAAAAAGCAATCGGGAACAGATCCATGAAATAAACAATACTAAAAGATGCTGCGACTGCAAAGTAGAAAAAGGCTTTGCGTCGGTTATTCTCTTTGAAGTAATTAAGAAAAATAATCATTGATAATGTACAAAATAGTAAGATTCCCAAACTGAATGCTCTTAACCATAATTGGCTGATTTGATAATGGGTATAGATCTTATTAGCGAACTGATTGTCGACAATAATAATTGGAAAATCCGTTAACCCCACATCATATAGGGCTTCAATCTTAATCGTTAGGGTGTTTTCTGGCTTAATCAATTGATCATCAAATTCGAAGCGATACATTGAGTTCCAGACATTGCTATTTAAACCTTCAAACTCACCTGCTCCCCCAAGATAAGTACCATTTAAGTAGACTTGATAGGATTGGCCTGCCAATCGATTAATCAATATGGAATACTCACTTGTGGACAAAGCCAAATCAGTCTGAGCGAAATCGGCTTCGTAAGTCTGTGTGCCACTTTCGCCAGCATCTAATATTCGATATTCCAAACCATGGGTGTCACTCCTGAATTGCTCAACCGTAAACACTTGCGCATTCTCGCTATCGTTAAACATTCCGAGCGTGCTAGAATAACTCCCTATTGTCAAGATTGTGAAGAGCAGAACAAACAACAGCAAAAATGCAACCAGCTTATTACTCATTCTACTCCCCACCTTTCAAATTATCCCTACAATTATAACATTAGTTCTTTTAATTTACTGTAGTCAATATTACCGCCTGTTAAAACAAATACAACTTTTTGATCTGGCTGAGCTGCAATTTTGTGTTCCAATGCTGCGGCTACTCCGATGGCAGCTGATGGCTCGACAACCTGACGCCCCTCAACCATAATCAACTTCATAGCCTCTAAAATAGATGCATCGCTTACTGTAACCACATGATCAACATAATCGCGGATAATGGGCCAGGTATAATTTCCTGTTTTGGTTAACATCAATCCATCGGCTACCGTATCTTTGAAGGGCACTTCTACTGGTTCGCCTGCCGCTAAACTAGCAGAAAAGCGGGGAATAGCTTCTGGTTCAACGCCAATAACTTGGCAATTGGGATTTGATTCTTTGATGGCTACTGCCACACCAGATAAGATCCCACCACCGCCGAGTGGCACCACAACGACATCCGCATCAGGCAGATCCTCGATAATTTCTAAGCCGACCGTGCCCTGCCCTGCGATTAGATGCGGGTCATTAAATGAATGAACGACCGTGTAGCCCTGTTCATCAACCAACTGATAGAGCTTCTTATAGCGCTCAATACTGTCAAAACCGTGTAAAATGACCTCTGCCCCATAACGGGCGGTACCATCAATCTTGGTTTGCGGGGCATTTTCTGGCATTACAACGATGGCACGCACACCCGCGCGATTCGCCGCAAAGGCAACGCCCTGAGCGTGATTGCCCGAAGATGATGCAATGATTCCTTTTGCTTTTTCTTCAGCTGTAAGATTTGCAATTTTATTTGAGGCGCCCCGTATTTTGAAGGAACCAGTTAATTGGAGGTTCTCTGGCTTGAGAAAAACCTTGAACCCCAGTTGATCATCCATGCGCTCCGCACGCAGTAGTGGCGTATGTTTGATTTTACCTTTTAATTCTGCGGCCGCTTTTTTAACATCATTAAGATTGACTGGAAGACTCATAATCTACTCCTTTTTTTCACAATATCGTAACTCCCCATTGACCCACACCCTAACGATGCCCTCAGACAGAAGACGTGGCTCGAGATAGGAGTTCGTTGCTCTAATTCTTTCTTCATCAAACAAAACCAAATCAGCCGTTAAGCCAATGCGAATGAGACCGCGATCCCATAGTCGAAGCCGATGGGCAGGGACTGAAGTGATTCGCCTAATGGCTTCTGGCCACGGCATAATCTTAAGGTCACGGCAATAGTGGCCCAAAAAATTAGGAAATGCCCCCACAGCACGAGGATGCGGATTAGGCCCAATAATCCCATCCGTACACACACAGTGGAGAGGGTGCCGCATAATCTGGATGACATCCTCATCGGAGATTGAAAAATAGATGGCAACTACTGAAGGTCCCTCCACTTGCAGGATGTACAAAGCAGCTTCACCCGCACCAAGTTTCAGTCTGCTAGCAATCGCATCAAGCTTTTGCCCCACCATCCATTTATTCTTACTGGTTGCAACTGCCGCGATCATGATTTTTGCGGCACCGCCGCGCGCTTCAATCTGACGATTGGTGTCTTCAATAATTTTCTGATATTCCTCAGGACTAACTAGACGTTGCTGGAAGGCTTCTTCGCCACCTGAATAAGCCCATATGGGTACGACCACTTTCAATCCTGTGCAAGTCGCTGCATAGGGATATTGGTCGAAAGTCACTTCGTAACCTTCTCCTTGCCACTCTTCAAGCCGTGCTAAGATCTGAGACGTATTGCCCCAGTTACGATACCCCAAGGCCTTGAGGTGAGAAATTTGCAGACGCACATTCGTGGCTTTGAGTACTTCGCCCATCTCGGTTAAAGACTGCTGGATCAAATCTTGCTCGTTGCGCATATGTACCATGATAATCCCATCATAATCATGAACCACTTGGGCCACAGCAATTAATTCTGCTGTGTTGCCATAAGAGCCTGGAGGATAGATTAAACCAAATGATACCCCCTTCGCCCCTTCACGCATCCCTTGTGCAATTAATTCTTGGATTGCTTTCAATTCTTCGGCAGTTGGCAAACGATCCTCGCTACCCATCACTGCCATACGCACCGTGCCATGGCCAATTAAGGCTTCTATTTTGGTCGCTGGATGAGCTTGATGCACGGCAGCGAAGTAATCCGCTGTGCTACGCCACCAATACTCTTGCTTGATTTCACCAGCTAAGGGCGACATATTCTTCGCTAATTCTAAGACATTGTCGTCCGTCACGGGAGCCACTGAGGAACCGTCTTGACCCACAAGCTCTGTCGTTATTCCTTGACTAATGACATGTTCCAGCCCAGGGTTGCGCAGCACTTCTAAGTCAGAATGGCTGTGCGTATCAATAAAGCCAGGCGCTAGGGATAACCCTTGCCCTGCAATAACCTCTGAAACTGTTGTCTTTAAACAAGTATTAGGGCGGTCGATTGCGATAATTTTATCACCTGCGATGATCACATCCGCTGTAAAGGGGTGCCCCCCTGTCCCATCGTATACTTTAACATTTTGGATAAGTGTTTTTGTTTTCATGATTCACCTCCAGTTTTAGTTTCGCTATCATCAAGAGATTTCCTGCCTAAAATCAGATAAGGTACAGCCCTTATCAGCTCAATTTAATGAATCGAATAATCCCCTGCCAAACTGCATATGATCATTTGACAGAGGATTATGACGGGTTATATAAAGTTTTGGCGATGTACTGACTGCAGTCTTAACTCAATTGTGTCAGTGCTTCGAGCTCTTTCTTAATATCAATCCTCGGGAATAATGAGTCGCCACTATCCATTTCCACTGCAGCTGGTAAGGCCCCAAAAGCATGGATCGAGTCCCATGAAGTTAATTCTTCTGTTAAGTGCAGACGTTCCCACACTTGCGGAATAATATTAGGTATTGCGCTGTTAAGGAGAATACTGCTGATACGAATAATCTCACATAAGTGATACAAAACGGTTGCTAGCCGTGCATTACTCTCTGGTGTTTTGGCCAAGACCCAAGGCATCGTCACGTCAATATATTTATTCGTTTTAGAGATCAGGTTATTGACCGCTTCATAGGCTTCGCCTAAATGAAAATCATCCATGTTTTCCTCAAAATTAGCAACCATAGCCAAAGCTAGCTTCTGCAGTTCAAGATCAACATCTGCAATCTCTCGCTCTACAGGTAGGCGCTCGCCATAGTATTTTCTGAGCATTCCTGCCGTTCTAGAAACTAAATTTCCAAAGTCATTTGATAGATCTGTGTTAATTCGTGAAAGCATCAATTCATTGCTAAATGCCAGATCATTACCAAAAGACATTTCACGCAACATATAGTAGCGCATGGCATCGACTCCATAACGTTCCCCTAAGATAAAAGGATCAACGACATTCCCTAAGGATTTGCTCATTTTTTTATCACCAAAGGTAATCCAGCCATGAGCGTAAACTTTCTTCGGCAAGGGTAACTCCAGGGCCATTAGAATTGCAGGCCAAATTAACGAGTGAAATCGCACAATCTCTTTTGCCATCACATGGATATCGGCCGGCCAATAACGCTCAAAATCATCATACTGATCATTTTGGTAGCCCAGAGCAGTGATATAATTCGATAATGCATCAATCCAAACATAAACAATATGGCCTTCATCAAACGAAATCGGAACGCCCCAAGAGAAGCTGGTGCGTGTCACGCATAGATCTTGTAGACCCTCCTTAAGGAAGCTGTTGACCATCTCGTTAACCCGAAAATCGGGAAATAAAAATGTACCCGTTTCAAGAAGATCTTGTAAGCGTTCGTTGAAAAGTGACAACTTAAAGAAATAGGCCTCTTCCTCAGCATCTGCAACAGGACGCCCGCAATCTGGGCAATTCCCATCAACTAACTGCAATTCAGTCCAGAAGCTTTCGCATGGTGCACAGTACTTGCCCACATATTTATCTTTATAGATATAGCCGCGATCGTATAAATCTTTAAATATTTTTTGAACAGACTCTCGATGATAATCATCTGTCGTGCGAATAAAGCGATCATAATCTACAGACATGAATTCCCATAGCTTTTTGAATTTTGTGACGACTCCGTCTACATATTCTTTGGGGGATATTCCTGCTTCTGTTGCTTTGGTCTCGATTTTCTGCCCATGTTCATCCGTTCCAGTCAGAAACATCACATCATAGCCCCGAGCCCGTTTATAACGTGCCATGGCATCACAAGCAACCGTTGTATAGCAATGCCCAATATGCGGATTACCGGATGGATAATAAATTGGTGTTGTAATATAAAATGGCTTTTTCATAGATATACTCCCTTTCCCTAATTAGTTGATTGCGCACACAAACTTCGTTTAAAAATAAAACACCTCCGTCCCCAGACTCAGGAGACGAAGGTGATAACTCGCGGTACCACTCCTGTTTGCTATGATCTCACAATCATAGCCTTAATAAGTGCCAAACAACACTTTACACGATAACGGGCGTACCCGGCGCAACCTACTTTCAAAGATTTCAGTGCGCTGCTCAGAGACCATGTTCGATTGCAACCATTCTACCCATTTCCAGCGACAGGGTTCTCTGTTAGAACTCAGGCAATCTACTCTTCTCATCAATGCATTTATGGAGCCATTATATGCCAAAAAACCGGGTATTGTCAAGAATGGCTAACTAACCAAGGGTTTGTTGTGAGAACGCATGAGGGGCGTTTTCCAAACAAGGAAATAAGAAATAATAACTTCGACCAAATAACTGGCCAAAATACTAATGCCACCAATGGCGCTTCCCAGTTGCGGAGCCACACGGATTAAATAGAATAAAACCGCAAATAACACGCCAACATTGCTGACTTTACACAAAATGATTGCTTTGGATCGGCGTTCTTTCAGCAAGAGTCCCTGATACAATTCTGCGAACAATACAAACAAAGGAAGTGCCGTGAAAAATACCAGCGTCTTCAATGCCTCGGTCGCAATACTGGGATCTACCTGTAGAATATGAGTGTAGGTCCAAGCTCCTACTGGTGTTAAAGCCAAAATTGCCATAGCAATGGTCATTATAATAGATAACATGCCCACAAAGCGACTAACCTTGCGCCAGCTGTAATTGTCTCGAACGAAGACTAAGACTAACTGATGAACACGGAACCCTAAAGATAGGAAAATCCATGCTAAACTGCGCGCGACAAAAAAAGCGGATATCGCGATCTCCGGATCAGAAGTACGAGCTAAACCAGCACTGATCCCTGGATTGACAAACGAATTAACAATCTGCGCCAGGATCAAAGGAATAAAGAAAATCCAGATACTGCCCGTGCTTTGAGGCAATGATCCATAGGGATCTTCTTCTGGCACCTCCTTGATCCAAGGACGTCCCTTAAAGAAGTTAACTAAGGCTTCCATTAAGAATCCAGTTGTTAAGATGATGGAGCCAACGACACCCCCATCAATCATTTTAGTTTTAGTGAAGAATAAGGCTATGATAAACATACTACCAATACGCAGACTTGTGCCAAAGGTCAGCCAGATGGTCTTCTTGCGTAGCACAACGAATCCTTGATGAGTTGCACGGTAGATACCAAAAACAGGCATAATCAAAAATATTCTAAATGCCCATAGGGTCGCAGGTAAGACATCTTCACTAACACCCATTAAATCCACAAAAACGACCTTACCAAGTGGGGTAAACGCAATGCCACACATAATGAGAATAACAATTATACATACTTGCCAAGCAACTTTCATTAAGTTCTCAGTGGATACACGGCTATTCGCGGTTGCTGTGGTTAGTTTTACTAATGCCCAAATCGGTGCTTGAACTATTGAGGAGACGGATTGGCCAACCGAATAAGCCGTCAACGCAATCGCTGGGGCAAGCATTTGTGATAGCGACCAGCTAATCACATTGTGCGATGACATCATAATCATCGTCATAGCAGCAATTGGCAAGAAAAAACGCGTTAACTCACTATAGGTTAATTGTTTCTGCTCCATTTAAGTTTCCCACCTACTTACCGATAAGACTGTCATTTACTTCGATTATCGAAATATTACTTATCAACTACGTATTCTGCCACAGAATCAAGAGAAATACAAGTCCATAATTTAATAATATATTAAAAATCGGCCCATTACACATAACTTATGCAGGTGCCGATTTAGATCATATTTTAATTCAGCAAGTTCGTTTTTTTACTCTTAGCTTGCGCCTGCTGATAATTCTTGAGGCATGTCAATATCGCGATGAAATGTAATCTTTCGAGCCAAATAAATGGCCACAATCACTTCAGCATAATAGCTACCCGCAATACTAATAACACCAATCGTAGCCCCTAAATCGGGGAACAGAGCAGTTAATA
>CAZVAO010000075.1:0-12505 GCA_964625175.1 uncultured Clostridiaceae bacterium | reverse complement strand
GTGTTTTATATTGGTGGGGCGGCTGGTCCACTATTGAATATTACTGAAATTGGTGCGTTTTGCCGTGAAGTAATTGCAGAACCACATACCGTTTTAACGAACAACATCCAATCTGCGGATATCGTTGTGTTTGCACCCGCTCAAGCTATTAATCGGATACAGAACTTGCCGACTGCAGACAATTCATTAGCCAATAGGTTACATGATGTTGGACTCCGTAAAGTCATCATGCCTGATTCTACGGGTATCCACTTTGACATCGATACGCCAACTGATATGTTGGTGCTCTCTATTAATCCTAAAACTGGAGAACATACCCGACAAGCTTTCGAGACGTTGAATTACGACACTTCGCATCTTTTGCACGCTAAGAACTATTTAGCGCTACCATATGCAGATGGCTTAATGAGTGGAAGAGTAGGAGCCCCAGTGCTTGCTCACATTAACGCCCATATCCGCTGTTATATGCGGGTGTATTCTGAAGAGCGCGGCATGAAATCATTGGGTAGGGAACAGAACAATCTAGTAGAATCCCTGGTTGGCGGCTTTATGGAAATTCTGGGAGCGCGGGAGTTCTTGAATTATTTAAGCAAATTTGTTCACGTTGCTTTTATCGATAGTCGTGTGCTATTTGCCCATAAAAAACTGCACCTCTCGGATAGCGATCGGTTTTACTCCGATCTGCTCCTACCTGAGAAGATTGAAAATGAGTGGTTGAAGGCGTTTACTCAGGCAGTAAAGGAGGCACCTTTCCCTGTTGTTGTCGGGGGGCACTCATTAGTGTCTGGAGGTATGTGGTCTTTAATCGAAACGATAATTCATGAGCGCAAGGCGCGTTATAGTCCCAATAAAGTATACGATATCTGCCCTGCTCAGGCGTTTATCGGTCTATCGATTGCGGAGTTGCGGGCTGAACTATCTTCAACAGCTAAGCTGTACGCAGTAACCCGTCATGCGACCGAAACTAGACGTGCCTATACGTTTATCAACCCAGCTGAAGATGTAATCCTAGGGGAGGGCTGGTATTTGCACATCACAGATCATATTGAAGAGATAAAAAAACTTGAAAGTCAAGGTTGGGAACTTCGTTTTCCCGCGAATTAAATAGCTAAAGGTAGGGATGGTCTGGTATGGACCTTTGCCTAGCCCAACCTCATTAAATCCAAATGTAGTTAGCATACTCTTAATAATGCATATTTCAACTTATAGCGGATAATAAAACTGTATACAATATATTCGACTAAACCACGATTACTTAAGTAAAAGCGCTTTATTCAGAGGTGGTTTTCGTGGTATAATCTGAAAGTGCTATTATAAAATATATTGGAGGAAAACTATGAAAAAACTGTTAACAATCGCTTTAATGCTTGTGCTTGCCACATCTCTATTTGCAGGATGTACACCAGAAGCTGTTGATCCCCCCGCAGACGACACAACTACAATCGAAAAATTGGTTGTTTACTTTGTACCTTCCCGTGAGCCTGAAGAGATTGTAACCGCTACCGAACCTTTAAAAGAATTGCTCATTAACGAGTTAGCTACGATGGGTTATGAGATCGGCGAAGTTGATATTCAAGTCGGTACATCTTATGAAGCTGTTGGCGAAGCACTCAGTGCTGGTACCGCTCATGTTGGTCTTATTCCTGGCGGCACTTATGTATTGTATGATGATGGTTGTGATGTCATTTTAACGGCTACGCGTGCTGGTCTTAATAAAGATTCAGATGTAGCTGCCGACTGGAATGATGGGTTACCTACAACAGGTGACGGCCCACAAGTTACTTATTATAAAGGTTTAATTGTTGCTGGCCCTTCTGAAAAAGGTCAAGCCATTGCTGCTAAAGTTAATAACGGCGAAGCTTTGACAAAAGAAGACATGATGGGGCTTAACTGGGGTGTTCGTTCTGCAACATCATCCTCTGGTTATATCTATCCATCACTTTGGCTAGAAGACCAATTTGGTATTACACTCAGTGATATCACCACCAAAGTTCAAACTGATTCCTACGGCTCTTCTGTTGCTCAATTGGCTTCTGGTATGATTGACGTAGCCACTTTCTACGCGGATGCTCGTCGCGATTATGCTGACAAGTGGAATACCGATTTCGGTGCTGATGGATCCATTTGGGAGCAAACCAATGTGGTTGGTGTTACAGAAGGAATCTACAATGATACGATTTCTGTCACTAACAATAATGCTGATATGACACCTGAATTTAAAGCGGCGTTGCAAGATGCCTTTATCAATATCGCTAAAACTGAAGAGGGTTTAGCAGTTATCGATATCTATGCACATGAGGGTTACCAAAAGGCTGTTTCTGAAGACTATGACGGCGCACGTGCCGCTCAAGAATTCCTGAAATCGATCCAATAAACATATGTGTAAGCTCATGCCAAGTGCATGAGCTTCAGATTGACGATGAAACATTGCTGTGATAATATAATATGGAATTGTCGTCAGTCTGAAGCTCATGTATACGCATGGGCTTTCTTACCTTCAGGAGAGGAAACTTACAGTGATTAAATTTAGAAACGTTGACAAAACCTATCCAGGCGGGGTACAAGCACTGAAGAATGTCACGCTGGACATCGAACAGGGTGAGTTCATCGCCATTATCGGATTGTCGGGGGCGGGAAAATCCACCTTAATCCGGACGGTAAACCGGATGCATGATATAACAGGCGGTTCATTGAATGTGAACGGCCATGAGGTGAATGATTTAAAGGGTAAAGATTTGCGTCGATTTAGAAGAAGAATCGGCATGGTATTCCAGTCTTTCAATTTGGTGTCTCGTACAACGGTAATCAAGAATGTGCTAGCATCACGTGTTCCTGATATGCCACTCTGGAAGTCAATGCTGGGACTGTATTCTCGGGAGGATAAGATTAAAGCTCTTGAGGCATTGGACAAGGTTGGTATTCTGGAAAAAGCCTATACGCGTGCTGACCAGCTCTCTGGAGGTCAGATGCAGCGGGTAGCAGTTGCCCGCACTTTGGCACAGGATCCGCAGATTATTCTAGCGGACGAGCCGGTTGCCTCACTCGACCCTGTAACGGCTGCTCAGGTTATGGGTGACTTCAAGAGGATTAACCAGGAATTAAATATTACAATCATCATTAATATCCACCATGTTGACTTGGCATTGCGTTATGCAGACCGTGTGATTGGTATCAAAGCGGGTGAAATCGTCTATGACGGGCCAGCGGGCCAGGTGGATGATGCGGTTCTGGAAACGATCTATGGTAAGGAACATAAACCTGAGGCTAGTTTGGAGGTATTGTAATGGGTTTTATTAAACGCATTTTTGTACCTGAGGATATCACCCTCGGTGATGGCAAGGTCATTACGCCACCTAGACCGCTGACGCCATATATCGTGATTGCTCTGTTGATCGTTTCTTATATTGCTATACAGGTTACAAGTTTCAAGATTTCGACAATTTTTGAGCGGGGTTATGAATTTTTCAATATTTTAGCCCGCATGGTGCCACCAGATGTTAGTTATACCAGTAACATCTTAAAGCCATTGATTGACACCATCAAAATGTCATTATTGGGTTCTTTGATCGGCGCAATCTGTGCTGGCCCATTCGCAGTACTCTCATCTTCCAACATTAATAGCAACAAAGTGTTGCTTCAGGCGGTAAGAGCGATATTCAGTGTTCTCAGAACGCTACCGACGCTTATTATTGCACTGATTGCCACTTATATCTTCGGACTTGGAACCTTTGCAGGGACCTTGGCGATTGGGATCTTTACGTTTGGTATTGTGAATAAGATGCTCTATGAGCAGATTGAGACTGTGGATATGGGGCCGTTTGAAGCAATGGAATCATTGGGCGCAACAAAGGTAGAAGCGTTTGCGGCATCCATTATTCCTCAGATTCTGCCAACTTATCTCTCAATCTGTCTTTACAGCTTCGAGGTGAATGTGCGTTATGCGGCCATCCTTGGTTATGTTGGCGCAGGCGGAATCGGATTGCTGCTATTTGAAAAGCTGGGCTGGCGCCAATACGGTATGGTCGGCATGATTATCCTCTTGCTTTTTGTAACAGTCGTCTTGATTGAGAGTCTGAGTCGTTACCTGAGAGGGAGGTTGACTTAGATGAAAGAACACATTCAAACTGCTTTGGCAGCAGAACCAAAAGTGCTAATTCGCAATTTACTCATAGCGGCAATCATTGCTGGGGCAATGATCTGGTCCTCCTCAACTATAGTCTTCAATGGACTATCAGAGAAGGGGATGCAAATTGCTAAGAGCATTTTCACAGGAATTTTAACACCAGACCTCAGTTTTCTATTTAATCTCACCAAACAGGGTGTTCCCTATCTCTTACTCGAGACAATTAGCATTGCCTTATTAGGAACTCTGATCGGCTCTTTTTTGGCGGTGCCAATGGCATTTATCGCCTCAAGTAATATTGTAGTCAAACCCTTTAACCGCATCGGCGTCTTTCTGATTGCAGCGATTCGCACGATCCCCGCTTTTGTCTATGGCTTAATGTTTATACGCGTAGCTGGGCCAGGTCCCTTTACGGGTGTCTTGACGCTGTCCGTTACGTCGATTGGCATGATCGCCAAGTTGTATATTGAGTCAATTGAGGACTTAGATCATGGTATTATTGAGTCTCTTGATGCTGCCGGTTGCAACACTTTCGAGAAAATCCGCTATGGGATTTTGCCGCAGCTGATGACGAACTTCCTCTCTACAGTGATCTACCGCTTTGAGATCAACTTAAAAAACGCCTCGATTCTTGGTTTAGTTGGGGCAGGTGGCATCGGAGCGCCCTTGCTTTTTGCTATGAGCGCATACCGTTGGCATGAAGTGGGTTCTATTCTGATTGGACTGATTGTCCTGGTATTGGTGGTAGAGCGATATTCTTCAAAAATTCGCTCAAAATTGGCACGGGGTTAATTCTCTGCGTTTAATCTAACAATAATAAAGGCTCCTCGCCTAAATGGTGAGGAGCCTTCATTTCTTCAATTATGGTGGATCAACAGAAACTAACTGACAACCGTGTAGTGAGCGCTGTGATCCACGGTAACATTCGGATTTTCAAGGAAATAATTGATAATCAATTCACTCATATCGGTTTGAAAATCTTTAATCAGCGGTGCCGAGCGATAGAATTCATATCCCCCAACACCGGAGGCTCGGTAATTGTTCATCGCTAATTTGAATTTTTGCTCGGGTTGAACTTCTGCTCCCTTGAAAACGATCGAAGATACCCGCGATCCAACGGGTTGTCGGAGATCAAAAACATAGTCAATCCCACTGAAGTAGTCATAATTATAGTGCTCGAGCTTAGGCTTTAGAAAGGTTTTGGCTATTTGAACCTGTCCGGTGTGGTCGAGGTCAAAATAGGAGGCACAGCGTTCCAGAGCCTGTTTGAGAATTTCCCCAGTCACTTCTAGTACCACCAACGTATTAGGGTAAACATAGGTGGAGACAATATCGCGTATGGTGACGCGTTTATTGAAGCCTTTAATTGAGTTCGCAAAGGATGTGCAGGAGATATCGGCGCCGCTGACCGTTAGTTGCACGTGATTAAAGAAGTTTGCCAAAGGATGTCCATTATAGGCCATGGTTAAATGATCACTGGGCAACAGCTCCATATTAAGCCAGCCAACCGGTTGATCGAGCCAGGTTTGCACTTCTTCTTCAAGTTGGGTGATTTCATGTGGGACCGCCAGCTGTGTGTAGATGGGGGCGGTATGCAACTGACTGCTAACACTCATTAAGCGGTCTGAATATTGTACTCGCAAGAGGGCATATTGGCTGCCATTAGGGGGTGTTTGAACGATGTGCGTGCCGAATAGGATTTCGTCAGCGACAGCAGTATGCTGATGACCCGTGAGTAGAATATCAAAGTCAAAGTGTTGACAGATGCGGCAGGAGATATTTTCTGAACTATCTGAAAGCATTTGCCCGGTGGAACGATCGCATTCAAAACCACCATGATAGACACCAATAAAAATATCACATTGGGCTTTAATAAGATCGTGGTATTGTTGAATAGTTTCCATAGTCTGATCAATTCTAAAATTGACGAGATGACGCGGCTGTTCCCAGTAATTGATGAAATCGGTTGTAATGCCTAGAATGCCGATTCGCAGGCCATTCTCTAGGGTTTTGATTGCATAGGGATGGATGAGTCCAGGCTCTTTAATATTTGCCACATTCGCAGTGAGGCAACGTGCATTGGAGTCTTGCAGATACTGGATTAAATAATCGTAGCCATAGTTAAAATCATGGTTTCCCAAGACGATATAGTCGTAGTCTCCTAGATTCAGTACTTGTGCGATGGGGTGAGGTGTACGGCGGTTTGCTTGAAGATACGTGGCAAGTGGGGAGCCTTGGATGGTGTCGCCGCCATCAATAATGAGGGTATTGCCATCTTTTTGAAAGGCCTCGATCATATTAAAATAACCGAGCTTCTTTGGGGTATTATCGCGATAATCGGTTGGATAGAGGTAGCCGTGCACATCGGAGGTAAAGTATATGATTAGTTCTTTCATGGGTGAGATCCTTTGCTTTATTAGGCATTAGAGATAAGGGACAAAATCATGGTAGGCAAGCTTTACTTGCCCTCTTTGTTATGTAAGAAAGAAGTGCCCACATTCTTTCAACTAACGACTAACAACTAATCAGCCAACTCCGCCTTTATAGCTGCTAGTAGGGCAGGTTTTTCCTCAGGGGTTCCATAAAAATAACGGAAAACTAAACTTGGAAGCCACCACGCTAAAATGGAATTCTCCGAACTGCCGCTGGCAACCATGTAGGCCTGCAAATACTGCTGCTTTAGATTCGCTTGGAGGATACGAGAGACAGCCATTAAGGGAGCTGGGATGTCTTCCGCTTGTGCAAAAGTAAGAATGACTAAGCTAACACACACATCCGCAAAGGCATTGCCATGAAAGGCATTCGCCCAATCAATTACAACAGCATGATCATGGTATAGGATATTGTCGGGGTGAAAATCAAGATGACATACGATATCATCATCCTTAAGGCCGTTCAGATAAGTCAGGATGCTCGCTTTTTCTAAGCTGGAAACAGGGAGGTGCGGAAGCAGTTTCTTAATTTCAGCCTTGAGCCCTGGGAGTTCAGGTCCATGTTGCTGATGAATCTGGTGATGTGTTTCGGCCATCATTTGACCGATCTTCTGAGTATCCATTTTCTGTGACAATAGTAAGGTCAACAGAGTCTTGTCGGAGGCTCTTTCATAAACAATTCCATACTTTAAGTCGTATTGATGCCACTCATAAACACGAGGCATGGGCAGCTGAAGCGTATTCAGATAAACGTTTTTATTATACTCTTCTATAACACTACTCTTAGGAAAAGCTGGGTTGAAAAGCTTTAGTACCTTAGAATCATCCAAAGCGCGTATGGTTGCTGTGCGACCTTTTCCAACAATTTTCATATCTACGGCTCCTTTTACTTATGTCAATAGTATATACGATTCGCTATTAATCTACAATTGAATGAAGCTGAATGTAAAAACCTGCCTGTGGCACTTGCCATCAATTAATGGAGAGGTTAGAATTAGAAACATGAAAGATGATGGTGATCGTTATGAAAATAATCTTTGATGTCGATGGAACTTTATTTGAGGCATTCAAAATTGCCCTCCCTGCATTTCAGAAGGTTTTGGGACATTATAATAAAACGTATTCCGAGGCCGAGTTGAAAGATATGCTAGGTAGACCTAATTTAGAAATTTGGGCAACACTATTGCCTGAAGAGGACGAGGATGGTCGTCAAAGGGCATTTGCATTGATGGACGAAGAAGAGCTTAACTTAATTAAGAACGATGCAGGGCAGCTTTATGACGACGTAAAGGCAACACTGAAAACATTATTCGACCAGGGGCATCAACTCTATACGCTCAGTAATTGTGCGATTGAATATTTGCATACTATAGTAGAGCATTTTGGGCTGCAGGCGTACTTCACCGAATTGATTTGCGCTGATCACTACCCCGGGGAATCTAAGGTGCAGATTTTAGCACGCATTCTACAAGGGGAAACCGATGCGGTTATGATTGGCGATCGTTTTCACGACATAATAGCTGGAAAAGTGAATCAAGTCGCTACGATTTGGTGTTCTTATGGTTACGGCCTAAAAAGCGAGATTATGGGGGCGGACTATACCGTTTCACGCTTTGTCGAGATCCTACCAATTATCGAGAGCCTAAGCAGGAGGGAAAGTAATGCCTAGAATTGTTTTTACAGGCGGTGGCACGGCCGGCCATGTAATCCCGGCAATGGCATTATTTAAATCTTTGCAAGAGCAAAGTTGGGAGATTTATTATATCGGAAGTTATCAAGGCATCGAAAAAGAGTTAATCACTAAGGAAGGGATCCCCTACAACCCAATTTCAACAGGTAAACTGAGACGCTATTTTTCTTGGCAAAACTTTACCGATCCATTTCGCATTATGAGAGGATTATTTCAGGCACGTCAAATTTTGCGTCGTATTAAGCCACAACTCGTATTTTCTAAAGGTGGCTTTGTTGCAGTTCCCGTCGTCGCCGCCGCATCTTTGTTGGGGATTCCAGTCATTTTACATGAGTCCGATATCACCCCAGGCTTGGCCAATCGCTTGGCGGTGCGCTTTGCTGACCAAATCTTGACCACTTTCCCCGAAACCGTTCATGATCTGCCAGCTACTAAAGCGCGTTATACGGGAACCCCCATCAGGCGCAGCTTACTACAAGGAGATGCCGATCAGGGCCGTCAGATGTGCGATTTTACAGACGAGAAGCCTATCCTTATGGCGATAGGTGGAAGTACGGGTGCCAGGGTGATTAATGAGAATCTTAGAAACTCCCTTGGTCGATTACTAGAAGATTTCCAGATTGTCCATCTTTGCGGTAAAGGGAATGTTGTCCCAAAGTTGCAGGGTCAAAAGGGCTACTGTCAATTTGATTATATTAATGAAGAGATGCCGAACATCTTTGCCATGACTGACCTAATCATCTCAAGGGCAGGGGCGAATACGTTGTTTGAAATCTTGCAATTGCAATTACCGAATATTTTGATACCGCTGTCTGCGAAAGTCAGCAGGGGGGATCAAATCCAGAATGCAAAATCGTTTGCTAGCCAAGGGTTTAGCAAAGTGTTGGTTGAAGAAACATTGAGTAAAGAACTTCTAATTGACACCGTTAGAGAGGTCTATCAAGATCGTGAAAAATATCAAGCGGCGATGCGTTCAGCGCCGGTAAACGATAGCAATAATACGATTATCGGGATCATTAATCAGTATAACGGCTAATGTTAAGATGGAGTGTTTGCGATGATACTCGTTTTACTCGCAAGCTTAAATCATAAACAACTAGTGGCATTGTGAATAGCCAACTAAGAATGGTGTTGCTAGGGCCATGCGAAGAATGTGAAGGGTGTAGCACCAACTTGCAGACTTTATGGTCAGAGAAGATTGACCATCTTTCGATAGATGTGGTACGGTAAATGATGTGAATGAATTTGAGAGAAGGGTTAATGTGAAGAAAGATGATTTGGAAACAGTGCTGCCAAAAAAGCCAGACTCTCTCTTAGAGCAGACTGTGAGCCTAGCCTGGCACGGCACGCCAGAGCTTCACCCTGAACAGAAGAGAAAATACTTAGGCACTTTTGAAGAACGGGTATTAGCCTATCTGACTGAAAAAGAGTTTGCTGCAAACCCAGAAACGATTAAACCGGCTATTCGAGAGGCTTTGGATGATGCAAAATCGGCAATTGTCTTAATCCGAGCCGATCACATTGAACTATTAGTGGATTATCTCAATTTGGCGCGCCAGAAAGGGCTGAGTTTTCGGTCCGTATCCCGACCCGATTTAATCAGTGATATTGTGCTAGTGGTTGCCACAGCTAAAACCGACGCCCTCGGTTAGACAGGGATCCTGTTTCTTCTTTATGAATGTTGGAGGAATGTATTTTTTATTTGGCCTTAAATTGTGAATTCGCTAAATGTGAAGGATGGGTTAAGGTTTGTGGCTTAAGGAACTGGGATTATGCTACGTCCAAAGAGGAGTGACATCCAAGTTTACTAACACGGAGAGCTGGTGTAGTGGGCTCTCAAAGTGCAAGGTTAATGTATAAGCAGCACTTTCCCAGCAATCGGGAGTTTCTAAATAGGGGTTTGCTTTTAACTTAAAATGATATAAAATAGAGATATACATAAAATGCTTGAGTAGAGAGCTAGTGCGGAGTGGAACCAATGAATAATTTTGCAGACCTGGTGTATCATAGACGCGCAGATTTAAAAAGCAATTTAATACTGATGTTAGATACCGACTTTAGTAAGCTCCCCGCGTGGTTGCAACAGGGCAAGCTCACAGAGTTTGGCCGTAATTGGGCAGCTGTTTCTGAAGCTGTAACTGTATATGACAAATATTTTATCGAGACCACGGCGGAACATATTGCGGCTGTGATGCCACGTTTGTCATCCTACATGCAATATGGAGCCTATGGGATTAGGGCATTAGAATGGAATATTCTGAATGCTCTGCGTTGTGGTGTGCCGGTAATTCTAGACACCCGCACAGCAGAGTATTTCCCAAAACAACAATTGCCTGGTAATGCTTTTATTGGCCGGGTACCAGGTTGGGAAGGGTTACAACCTGCAAATATGCATGCGCATGCGATGAGCATTATCCCCCATTATGGGCATCAAATGATTGAGGCCTATCTTGAAATGAGTCGGGTGAACAAGCGTGGTTTGGTGATTGTCCCTGACCGCAATATCGACTGGACAGCACTCGCGGCGGATGCTGAGAAGCTTAGGGGCTTTACGGTTGCTCCGAGTGGACTCGCGGTATTCTTAGAGGACCACCAGATTTCTATGTTAGAAAATCTAGTGGGTAATCGCCTGACAGCTTTGATTCAAAACTCTGAGATCTTTGACGCCTTTCAATTGCAAGCCATGTGGCAGAGTCAAGCACCAGATGTACGAAATCGGACGTTTGTTTGTGTGGGATCAGAAATAAATGATGGTAACGATCGCCAGAACAGCGACTTTGATCGCACAGATGATGAAGCTTTGCGGGCGTATTTTAACAATCGATTGGAGCGACTGCTCTTCTATAAGAAAATATTTGCTTAGTATTGAGTCTAATTGAAGGAATTAAATATCCTGAATGCATCCCTTTAATCCTCTGGATTGGATGGGGTGTTTTTGGGCTAAATGACTTATATTCAAGTAGGAATTCTCAATTAGTGGAACACTTTTTTCGAAAAGATCCCGTTTGCTGTTTGTGCAAAGAGGCCTATTAAAAAAGCATATATTAACAAGCTGCAGGAATCCATATAAGAGCCAGAATCACTATATAGAGAGAAGATTCCAATAGATTTTGGCAAGGAAGAAGAGATGACGCCTCTAACGGCTATATAATGATAGTAAATGTCATAAATCTTTGAAATTAGTGCTATTTTTATTGTTCATCTGTTACAATATACTGTACAATTAGAAAGTAGATTATGGAGGTGGGGTTCTATGTTTTTTGAACCGAAAGATATTGGGATTGATTTAGGAACTGCGAGTGTTTTAGTGTTTGTCCGCGGCAAGGGAATCGTTTTGCATGAACCCTCGGTTGTCGCTATAAATAAAGAGACTAAAGAGGTTTTGGCAATTGGGGAAGAAGCTCGACGTATGATTGGGCGAACACCTGGACATATTGTCGCAATTCGTCCACTTAAAGATGGAGTGATTGCAGACTACGACATTACAGCCAAAATGTTGACTCGCTTTATACAGAAAGTTGGAGCACGTGGATTCTTTTCTCGACCGCGCATCATGGTCTGTGTCCCCAGTGGAACAACGACTGTAGAAAAACGCGCCGTTAAAGAAGCGGCAGCTGTTGCTGGTGCAAAATTTGTGCGAACCATTGAGGAACCACTAGCCGCTGCTTTGGGAGCGGGTGTGGATATCACCGAGCCTACTGGAAATATGGTTGTGGATATTGGTGGCGGTACAACCGATGTGGCCATAATTAGTTTAGGTGGCATTGTAATCAGCGAGTCGTTACGTGTTGGTGGCGATAAGTTTGACGAAGCGATTATTCGTTATATTAAAAAAGAGTTCAATCTGGCGATTGGTGAACGGACCGCTGAAGAGATTAAAATCAAAGTGGGCACCGTTTATCCTGGCGGACGGGATGAGAGCATGGAAGCACGTGGCCGACATCTTGTAACCGGATTGCCATACACCATAACGGTGACCTCGCAGCATGCCTACGAGGCATTAAAAGATCCTGTTGATGCCATCTTAGCTTTGGTGCGACGCTTGCTAGATGTTTGTCCACCAGAGTTAGCATCAGACATCATTGATCGCGGCATCCTTCTAACAGGTGGCGGTGCATTATTGCATGGACTCGACAAGCTCATGTCAGAACATACAATGGTCCCCGTTCATGTCGCAGAGAATTGTATTTCAGTGGTAGCTATAGGAACTGGGAAGGCGTTGGAGTCGTTAAGCCTCCTCGGCGACTCCATAGGTTAGAA
>CAZVAO010000074.1:0-12530 GCA_964625175.1 uncultured Clostridiaceae bacterium | reverse complement strand
CCAGATTTAGCCTGTGCAGTATGGGCAGGATCCGATGATAATAGTCAAAGTGTAGCGAGTGGTGGTGGAACGGCAGGATACACTTGGGCGAGTTTTATCAATAATGGTTTAATTGATGTCCCCAAAAATGACTTTGTTCGTCCAAGCCAAGTGGTCTCCGCCACGATCGATCCAACAAGTGGTCAACTCGCCACTAGAAGATGTCCGACGAGCTATTTGGAATACTTTTTAGCTGGAACAGAGCCTATTGAAACCTGTGCGATTCATCCCAATACCCTCTTCCCGCCATTTGGCGATACAGACGGAGATGGCATTAGCGACTGGAATTTCTGGGATTGGATTAATGGAAAGTATCAAGATGACAAACCAGAGTAAGCAGATATCGTATCAAAAACCCCCGTCTAAGTTGAAGACAGGGGTTTTTACGTACCATGTAGGTTTTAAAGTTTGCGTCTGAGACGATGGGCTGTAGTAGCAGACTTGGTCAAGAGGTCGCGATTAATCCACCAATAGTATAAAGCTGGAATCAACCCACCACCGAGTAGATAGTCAATAAGAGAACCCTTCATACCCCAAAAATCAACAAATAAGATGGGTACCAGCCAAAACATTGTAAAGAGAACCAGTACGGGTAAGCGCAGCATGAGGTTATCCTGCAAATAGTTGCGTATGTATACCCAGTCATATTGTTCCATCTTGAAGACAAATCTTCCTAAAAAATCACCTAAGAATTTAATAGAAAAACTGATGAAAATTGCACGAAGGGTGACGCTATAGTTCCCTTGGTAGCTCCATAAAGAGAAGGCGATCTGCCCATATAGCGCTAGGATTGCGATTAATAAATACTTCTTGGAGTTTGACATGATTACACCTCATAGATTAGCAGGTTGTTTTCACCTATGGTGATTTCCAAACCATCATCCAAGCGCACAGAAACAACATTCTGCTTGGTCCCATTAGGTAAGAAAACAGATTCTGTTCCATCTTTGATAATGCTGCCCCATTTTCCATAATAGGGTTCACTAATAATTCGCACTAACATGCCACATTTGGGTTCAAGCAAGGTTTCTTCATCACTATCTTCAGCAATAACAGCATTTTCTAGTGGAATGATAATCTCTGGTCGGATAACACCAGCTCGAATTTGGGTGGTGCCATTGATCGATGTCAATTTCCCTTCGTGGCTCTGTAGAAGTTTGAAGGTCTCAGGAAGCATAGCGACATGCCCAAAGCCCTCTGTTGCAATAATAGTAATATCTTTTTCCTCTTGGCCAGTAATGCCAATCGATATTTCTCGCTCCACTAGATTAACGATGTCGTGGTTTTTGATGCCTCCTACGATCACGCCGCGCACATGGATACCAACGGCTTTGTGCATGGCGTCATAAGTAATCCCTGCACCGCCGACAATAATCTTATCGGTGCAATTCTCAGTAATCATATCAGCTGTGATGACTTCATCAGGGCTGTTGGCTACGACCAAAAGGTCGCCATAAGTCTCATTACCAATCCCAAAAACCCCATCGATGTAGCAGGCGGGTGTTTCAATGACTGCCCCATAGTTGCCTAGGACTTCTATGACCGTACCACCAATATAGCCGTATAGGTTAACGGGGCTATAGGGTCTGCGTATTAACACCTTACCTGTGCGTGAGTCAATGCGCTCAATCTTACCACGCACTGGTGACCGGATTGCTCCAGCACCCATACCATCTAATGAGGCGAGTACTTGGTTGTAGCTTACATCCTGTCCCTCAAAAACTTGCATAAATGTTTTTAAGAAGAGTGGGGTAATCTGGAGTTTTTCAGCGACATTGATAGACACAAGGGAGTCATCTGCCGAAAGGCGTTCGCGAATCATGACTTCTCCACGTGCTAAAGAAATATGTTCAACTACACCTGTGTAGGGTGTCGCTAGAGTTTGACGAGCACTAAACAGCCCCGCTTTCTGGGTGGCTATTTGATCCCCTTGTTTCACGCTGTCTCCTACACTAATGCTCAGAACATCACCAATCTTATTGTTAGGAATTTTAAAGAAGGCGGCAACTTTGATTCTTAGAGGCGCAGCGTTATCGATCTCAGTGCGAGCAATAATACTATCTGCTGTAACTTTTTGACCTTCAGTGACAAAGACATCACCAGGGTAGACTAAGCGGCGTGTTTTGCGGACTAAACGCAAGTGATTGACGGATCTAATTAATGTGATAGGCATTGCTAGACCTCCAAATAATTATTTGAGTAGGCACCTAAAGCATTGTACCAACGGCGAAGGGTGCTAATTCGCTCATTGTGGTCTTTGGGTAGGTGGAGGGGTCGTCCACGACCATCTAGGATGATTCCACCAGAACCACCAACCACAAGGGCTTTAACAACCTTCCCCTTGCCTTCGCCACAATTATAATTGAAGGCGGGTTTAATGCTGACGGTTGCTTCTATACCGTCAGCCAGAGGGATACTCTCTAGAGTGCCCGCTTTGATTGAATGCATTTCGACGTGACCGTTGCCATAGTCGATGGTTACATCAGCCAGATTACTGCCAATGCGTGCTGCTGGTCCAATGGGAGCAATACACGTGCCCAAAGCGATTAAGCAGTCTTCTTTGAGAAGGGTCATTAATGTCTCATAATCGATAATATCAGCCATAACGCCCAAGTGAGGCATCATAAAAATACTATCGACGTACATTTCTGTTACTCCTTCAGGTTGGAAAGAGTCAAGCATGATCATTAGTGCTTGATTCCGATTCGGAGCGTGAGATAAAACGCCACCAGAACCAATAACAATGTCTAAGTCAAGCATATCGATTTGCGATAGGTTACCCATAATGTCTTGAGTAAAGACTTCATTGATGGAGCGGCGAATATGGATGCCACTTAGGCCAGACGCCATATAACGATGACGCGTAATTGCAAGGTTGATGGCCTCGCGAGCGACTGCATGCTCAATTAAAACGGCTTTGCGTGTCTGTGGTAAAATTGTCGGATGGATCATTTTGTTTGAAAGAATATCTCTTAAGTCATCTTCCATAATGTCAAAGGGCAACCAACGCTGTATATTGACCCCCTTTGCTTCAGCTAAGACGTTACCAATACTGTAGCTCATGCCTAGGTTCGCATCAACGGATCGATTGAACTTGCGCTCAGTAACGGTGTCAAAAGCAGATAACTCTCTCTTATTGACGCCTTCCTTAATATAGGTGGCGTCGTGCATCTGGTGCGTGACCATTAAGCTCGAGAATACGTCTGTCGTAGCTCCGCCAATATCAACAGCCATCACATTAATGTTTTTGGCAAGGCCGATGCGGTGCAAAAGAGATCCAACCGCACTAGGGGTGGCCATGATGTGGCCACTCGTGATTTCCAGCAATTTATCATAGCCAGGGGCATGGGACATAACGTGCTCTAAAAATAGCTCTTGAATTTTATCGCCAGCTGGTTCGAGGTTTTCTTCCTCTAACACGGGTCGCAGATTCTCGACATGATGGATGGTGGCAATTCTACTGAGAAACGCTTCTACCTCAGCGCGCGCATCAACATTACCCGCATAGACAACAGGAAGTTTAAAGCGGTCGCCCAAGCGTGATTCAGGTTGTGCCATCGCCACTAGCTCGGCCATTGACAAGACGTGATCTTTATTTCCACCATCAATGCCACCAGAGATCAGAACCATATCTGGACGCAAGCGTTGTATGCGTTGAATGCGCTCGAGATCGGTTCGTCCATCATCCACTGACAAAACATCAGATACAATAGCGCCCGCGCCGAGTGCTGCCTTATTTGCGCTTTCAGCGGTCATATTTTTAATGACACCAGTAACCAGCATTTGTAATCCGCCACCGGCACTACTTGTTGCTACAAATTGATCAACACCTCGATCACCCATAGCCGGTGTGATAATGATGTCATTCTCAATCATTTTACGTCCTGTTTGCTGTTCAAGCATTGTGACAGCATTGCGAACTCCTACCAGCACATCTTCGTGAGGCTTTTCAACTGTAGTAGGTGCTCCAGCCCAATCAATAAAACGCAATCCTTCGCGAGGGCCAAAAAGGATGGCTTTTGTAGTAGTACTACCGACATCGATAGCTAAGATATAATCGGCCACTATTATTTCACTCCATTTCGATTGCAGAAATAAATTACAACTAACATTATAGCTTAAAATTTATTAGACGTAAAATATTATATTTCATCTTATGCAATTCACAAATTGCTGTGAGCCTAAATCTGAGAAATGGAGCATTTAGCCGCTAACAACAAGGATTATTTGAGGTGGTGATGTTGCAAAATGCAACAATAAATAGGGTTGTGAAGGTTGTAAATCTGCAATAAGCGAACGCACTTACGCTGTTGTAGATGGGTATAGATCGGAGTATTGCAGGTACGTTTGAAGGGGTCTGTGAGGTGTGGGAGAGCGTTATTGTAGCCAGGGCTCTTAGGCCAGATGGATGATCAAGCACATTTTATTTGGGGAGATTGGCTTTGTTTAGGAGGGACACACGGTTTTACAAAATATTACAGGGTTAACGCAGCTCGGTAATTAGAAACGTAAAAAAAAGAGGCAGCCGAAACTGCCTCAAATGGATGATTATTCATTTCTCAAATAGGTTAATAATTCACTGTGGGAGATGACCTGTTGACTTCCTTCGGCCATGTTGCGCAGTATGAGCGTATCGTTTTGCATCTCTTCGTCCCCAATAATGACGACATATTCAGCTTCGAGTCGGCCGGCCTGTTTCATTTGTGCTTTCATGCTGCGACCCAAGTAGTCAGTATCCGCTGCAATCCCAGCAACTCTCAGGTTATGGACCACCTTCAGCCCGAGGTCTTGTGCATTTTCGGTTGCATTCACAATGTAAACTTGGCAGTATTTTTTTACGGGAAATTGAATATTTTCTGCCTCACAGGCTAATTCGACGCGTTCTAAGCCACATCCAAAACCGATGCCGCCCATCGCTGGGCCACCAAGTTCCTCAATCAAACCATTATAGCGGCCACCGCCACCAATCACCTTAATAGCGCCACTTAGGGCATCATTACAAAATTCAAAAGCCGTGTTGGTGTAATAGTCTAAACCGCGCACTAAGCGAGAATCTTCGAAGTAGGGTAGTTCAATCAATTCTAAACCTTTTTTAACTTTGCTATAGCTATCGGCACAACTGTCACAGAGATAATCCTTCATTACAGGTGCCTCGGCAGTAAGCTTGCGACACGTGGGGTTCTTGCAATCCAGAATCCGCATGGGGTTCCGATGGTAACGGTCTTGACACGTTTCGCAAAGTTCATCATAAACGTCCGCTAAATAGTCCTGTAACGCCTGACGGTGTACAGGGCGACACTCAGGACATCCGACAGAGTTAATAAACAGCTGGGTTTGTTTGAGCCCTAGGCGTTTATAAAACGTATTAAGTAGGTCCATGACCTCAACATCTACCCGTGGATCATCTGCCCCAAATATTTCAACCCCGAACTGATGATGTTGTCTCAGGCGACCAGCTTGAGGGCGTTCGTAACGAAGGATGGGTATGGCTTTATAATATAAACGGCACGGCAGGGCTTGGCCATAAAGTTTGTGCTCAATGAAGGCACGAACAACAGGGGCGGTTCCCTCTGGACGCAGTGTAATACTGCGACCTCCGCGATCATCAAAGGTGTACATTTCTTTCTGGACGATATCCGTTGTTTCACCAACACCGCGTTTGAACAAATCGGTATGCTCGAAAACAGGGGTGCGCACCTCACCATAACCGAAGGTCTCAGCGACCTCTTGGAAAAGCTGTTCAATATATTGGTGTTGTTCCACCCGACCTGGTAAAGAGTCATAAGTGCCTCGTGGGGCTTTTGTTAACATAATGTCACTCCTCAATCTTACATCTATCTCTGCTATATTATATCAGAAAACACGCATCTTGCTAGGTATCCACTATATTTATTGAAATAACATCGTTAAAAACGTGTTCTGCTTTCAATTTAGTCGTAATTTGTATACAATAAAAGTATAACTGGTGAAAAGAGGGATTTCATGGATCATCTATTGGAAATAGGGGTGCTTTTAGTAGTTGCAGCAGTTGTGATATATGCATATCTTAGACAAAATACCTATGCATCCGCTAAACAGCAGCTACAGAAGTTACAAGGTGGTTATAGGATTCGCCATAATGTGAAAGTACTCAATGAGAAAAAAGAGCCTTTTGAAATTGAGCACGTCGTTATTGGACGCGCTGGGGTGTTTGTCATTAACGTTGAAGACCGTGCGGGTAAAATGATTGGTGAAGAACCCGACGAGTGTTGGATAGAAGAAACCCGATCTGGCAGAGAAGAGTTTGAAAATCCGACACGACAGAATCTCATGGCCCTGCGCTTACTGAGAGAGTGCTTAAATGATACAGATTTTAAAGTTCCTATGTATCCGGTCGTGGTGTTTGGTAAGAAAGCGGATATTTCAGAACTCTTTTGTGAATCGGCTGTTATTAAAGTGAACACCTTAGCAACCTTCATTCAGAAATTCCAAGAAGAGGTGCTAACGGAAGCTGAGTATAATGCGATTTCTAAAAAAATCGATTAATTTTTAGCACAATATTTATTGATAATAATGAGCGACGGCAAGACCTTGAGGGCTTGTCGTCGTTTTTTTTGCCATTTACTCTTTTTCGAATTTACCCAAGGCCCCTGTAGACCGCAAGTCTGCAGTTTGAGCGGCGCTATAACCTAAAATATTTGCTAAGACCTCCGTCGTATGTTCGCCGAGTTGGGGAGCGTGATAGCGGATCTTGCCTGGCGTTTTGTTCAATTTGATGGGAATACCGGGCACTGTAAGTTTTCCCGCTATCGGTTGGTCAAGTTCGATAAGCATCTCACGGGCTTCGATTTGGGGGTCCTCAAACAATTGATCAATTGTATTAATTGGTCCGCAAGGGATCCCATTATTATTGAGAAGCTCATTCCAATAGGCCGTGGTCTTCGTTCTAAATATTGCAGCTACCTGAGGACGAAGGGTTTGATAGTTATCGTAGCGATTTGTCATCGTCATAAAACACGGGTCGCAACCTAATTCGGCCGCTTTGGTAATGGCACAGAACTTTTGCCAGAGCTTATCATTCCCTATAGCAATCATGATTTCACCGTCAGCTGTTGCAAAGGGCTCAAAAGGTACGATGAAATTGTGGCTGTTTCCGCTTGGTTGGGGAATTTGGCCTGTTGTCGTGTAGCGAGCAATCGCATTCTCAAGGATAGAAACCTGACAGTCCAGCATAGCAACATCTACTTTCTGGCCTTCTCCCGTAACGTTGCGGTGCTGCAAAGCGGCTAAAATGCCGATGGCTCCATAGAGGCCTGCTGTGATGTCGCCGATAGAGGGGCCCACCCGAGTTGGGGGTCCACCCTTTTGGCCCGTAATACTCATGATACCCCCCATGGCCTGTACAATTGCATCATAGGCAGGTCGAGTGCTATAGGGACCAGTGTGGCCGAATCCTGATATTGCGCAATAAATCAGTGCGGGATTAATCTGCTGTAATTGTTCATAGCCCAGTCCCAGTTTCTCCATGGTACCCGGCCGGAAATTCTCTACGACAATATCCACCTCAGCGATTAGCTCAAGGATGAGAGAACGACCAGCGCTATTCTTCAGATCAACCGTGATGCTCTGCTTATTGCGATTGATGCTGATATAATAGGCCGAGACGCCATTCTGATAAGGTCCAAAATAGCGAGAGTCATCGCCCGTTAGTGGGCGTTCCACTTTGATGATTTCAGCACCGAGGTCACCTAAAATCATCGTAGCAAAGGGACCAGCGAGCACACGTGTAAAGTCGAGAACCTTTAAGCCTTGTAAAGCACCATACATTATTTTTTCCCCCTTAAGGCGGCCTCAACCAATGCTTGGAAGGGCGCTAAATGTTCTGTGTGACGAAGAAACATCATTTCAGGATGCCATTGCACACCAAGGCCGAAGCGCTGTGATTTGAGTTCAATGGCCTCAATGATATCGTCCACGCTTCTTCCAACTGCAGAGAAGTTCGGGGCGATGGTTTTGAGAGCTTGGTGATGGTAAGAATTTGTCTGAATGAGGGTTGCTCGGTAAATTTGCTCTAAACGACTCCCCGAGGCGATGTTTACGTGATGAACGGGGTGATCAATTGGTGACCCAGCTACAAAGTGATTTGGTTTACTTGGATCAATAATATGTTGGAATAACGTGCCTCCACAGGCAACATTGATTAATTGGATGCCACGGCAGATTCCCAGAAAAGGTAAATTTGTTTCGTTGATCAGGTGACGTGCTAAATGTAACTCTTGGATATCGCGCTCAACGCAGAGTTGCCCAATATGTACGGTGAACGTCTCATGATAGTGCTGGGGATCAAGATCATTTCCTCCCGTGAATACAATACCGTCAAGCACGGTCAACAACTCAACAGCCCGCTCGGGATGATCATAGATTGGGATGATGACTGGTATGCCGCCTGCCATTTCGACTGCTTGTATATAATGATTCGCGACAAGATGCCATTCCTGATGGGGTCCCCCTAAATGTGTCATAATGCCGACTTCGTCATTGCTTGAATAATTGGTTGTAATTCCGATAATGGGTTGCATCGTATCACCTACCTTATTTCTCAATGATACTATTAAACCAGAATATATGGAATCAAGCAATTTATATTCAGTGAATCATCAAAATACTTTAAAAAAGTCGTTCATTTATGAGCACTGATTTAGAACGATTTTTATTCGCAGGCAAGAATACATTATTGGATTATTAGTTTATATATGTTATATTATGGTATTGTTGGGTATTTTAAATGGCAGTATAGTGTGGAAGTCATGTCTAGAAGGGTGGATCCAGGTGTTAAGAATAATAATATGTGAAGATGATCTTAATCAGCGTAAACAACTTGGGGTTAGAATTCGACAGGCAATTGAAGAAAATGATTATCCAGCAATAGTCATTGCTGAGACGGCAGGTTCGCTAAGCTTTATGTATGCGGTGAATCACGATCGAGGGCATCAATCCGAAATCGATCGTATGGTCTACTTTTTAGATATTGATCTTAGAGATCTGACTATTGATGGCTTTGGGTTAGCCGCTTATATTCGCCAATACGATCAACAAGGCTATATTGTTTTTCTGAGCGCTTTGGACCAATATGTGCGTAAGGGCTATCAGTTTAAAGCTTTCGATTTCATCAATAAGTCTTTTTCACAGAACAATTATGCTGAAATTATAGATGTACTGCGACGAATCGTTCTTGATTACCAGACCACATTTGATACAGAACAGAAGTTGTTCTATTTACGCTTCCATGACCATGTTCAAGTGAATAAGGTGAACGATTTAATTGGCGTGCGCCGTGAACACCACCACTATATGATTTACTTCACTTTTGGAAAAGTGGCCTATTTTAATACGCTGCGTTCTTTAGAAGAAAAGTTTAAGAATTTCCCATGGGTAATCAGAAGCCACCAAAGTGCCCTCATCAACATGCACCATGCGAAGACCCTTGTTATTGGGGGCAATGAAATTGTGATGGATAATGGGTTGCGGTTTCCCGTTTCCCGCAGGCGCTATCGCAGTGTTTTTGAGCATTGGAGTAAGAAATGATGTTAGACAGGAGAATCGGAACGTCAATACGGGCATCAAAAAAGCAGCTCCTTTTGAGAAACTGCCTTGTGTTATGCGAAGTAATAGAGAAGGGGTTTTATGACTTATCGATATTGGTTTGACTTAGGCGATCGAGTACGACTTGGTAGCCTCCGTTGCCATTATATAAGAAGCGTTTAATACGGCTAATCGTAGCGGTACTCGCTCCGGTTTTTTGTTCAATTTCATCATAGGTATGACCGACACCAATAAGCCGTGCGACTTCTAATCGTTGGGCCATGGCTTTGAGTTCATTGATGGTACACAAATCGGCAAGAAAAGCAGAGCACTCATCTTGATCGTGTAATTCGAGTATCGCTGCGTTCAGTTGCAGGAGGAGGGTATCATTTTTCTGTTCTTTATGCATCTACTATCGCTTCCCTTCACAAATAATCGGCAGAGGCGGCTTGGAATATCTCTATTATAATCTCTGTTACTGTATTATGCCTATACCTTATGGTAAAATTGTTGCAAAGTCTAATAAAATCGAATACAGTTTGCATAGAATAGAACAGTTTCTGAGGAGTTGAGGGGTTTGAGGATCCATTTTATTGGGATTGACGGAATTAGTATGAGTGCTCTTGCGGCGATTATGCAGAATGCTGGGCACCATGTAAGCGGGAGTGATATGAAACAAAGTGCCATGACACAGCGTTTAATTGAGCACGGTGCCGATTTTTACTACCAGCAGAAGGCAGACCATATCCAACAAGCAAAGCCTGATGTGATTGTCTACACAGCCGCTATTAAAGAGAGTAATGAAGAATTGATAGCAGCACGTACAAGTGGGAAACCGGTTTTAGAGCGGGCTGTTTTCCTTGGTCAAATGGCGAACGATTTTGAAAAGAGCATTGCTGTTGCGGGGACGCATGGTAAGACCAGCACGACTGCATTGTTGGCTACCGTACTCCAAGCATTGGATACAGACCCAACGGCGTTAGTGGGTGGGGTCTTACCCGATATCGGCGGCAATGTGCGTATCGGCAATTCTGAGATTTTTCTAACAGAGGCCTGTGAATATGTGGCGAGCTTTTTAAGTCTTCACCCTTACATCGGAATCATTCTTAATGTTGGTCGAGATCACTTAGATTTTTATCGGGACCTTGACCATATTGTTGCCACATTTATGCAATTTGCATCTCAAGTTAAGTCCGCTGGTCTTTTAATTCTCAATGGGGATGACCTTAATTGTCAACTCATTTACCAGCACTTAAAACAAGAGCAGTCGATTGTTACATTTGGCATAAGCGATCACTGTGATTGGGTGGCCAAGGATATTAAATACGGCTCAGGGGGCTCTACTTTCGATGCCTGTTATGCCGATCTTCGTGTGCCAGTTGTGCTGAATATCCCCGGTGAGCATAGTGTGATGAATGCATTAGCTACCATTGCAACTTGTCAAAAGTTGGGGTTGGATCTTAATACAGTAGCAACGGCACTCGCACTTTACCGTGGGACACGTCGCCGTTTTGAAAAAAGAGGTGAGCTTAGGGGGGCAATACTAGTAGATGATTATGCCCACCACCCCGTTGAAATCAGCACCACCTTACAAGCAGCCCGAGATAGCTATAATCCAAAACGGCTCATTGCGGTTTTTCAACCCCATACCTACTCCCGTACCAAGACATTACTGCCAGAATTCGCAAAGTGTTTTGAATTAGCAGATCAGGTCATTATCACCCATACTTACGCAGCGCGTGAAGCCTATGATGCCATGGCAGACTCTCAGGTCTTGGTCGACAAAGTAGCAGAGCACCATCCTAATGTGCGCTTTATTAAGGAGTATGCAGCAGCAGCGGCCTATGTGCATAGTATCTTACAACCAGGTGATTTACTGCTGACATTGGGTGCTGGGCCCGTCGATCAGGTCATCGATCTTTTAAGGGCAGAGTAATTGTGTAAGGTTAGAGTTTTTTTACGACAAGGATGCAAACACATGGTATAATGCTAAGTAAGAAGACTATAGAAGTGAGATGTAGTAATAAGGAGGAGTTACGATGCAATTCTTTTTGATATTAGCTTTATTGATTGCGATTCTGGCAGTGTTCTTTGCCATACAGAATACAATTATGGTAACGGTATATTTCTTTTTCTGGCAAATTTCGAGTTCACTAGCTGTCATACTGTTGTGCACCTTAGCGATTGGCGTTTTGATTAGTATGTTATTCTCTATCCCCGCTATTCAAAAGCGCAATTGGCAGATTAATAAGCACAAGCGACGCATTACCGATTTAGATCATCAGAAGGCAACGCAGGCAGAAGAAATCGCAGACCATATTGTAAGGATTAACACCTTGCGTGAGCAAGTTATCACTTTGGAGACAATGGTCAGTGATCTTGAAGAAAAAAAGAAAAATCCTGTTCAAACTCCTCAACCGAAAGAAGAGTAGCGTGATTTAGGTATAAAAATTGTAAAAGGCTTTCTTGATAGAAGCCTTTTTTATTTTTAAATGGGACGCGTGAGAAGGGGTAGTGGCCTTGTTGCAAGGTCCAGTCATGGTTAAATAGTTGGAAAGTTGGTCAGTTGGTCAGTTGGAAAGGTAACGGATTAATAATGATACTGGGTTTTCACGCTTCAGCCTTTTAGCCTTTTAGCACTTCAGCTGTAGTTGCATGATCGCTCATTAGCTCTAAACAGCGTGTTGCTATACCACTTCTTTCCCTTTGTGGTTAAATAGTTGGTCAGTTGGTCAGGGTGTGATTGCCTATCGGCAAGGTGAAGCGGTGTGCTGCGCGACACAATGAAGTAACCTGTGGCTATTGATCATAAGGGATCTCTGCACGCGAAGCTACAAGGCAAGCCAGTTTCAAAGGGGAGCCATATTCTAAAAAACAAAGTTCTCGTTTGACTATGTATTAATCCAACCTGCAAACGAGTAAGATCACGA
>CAZVAO010000073.1:0-12811 GCA_964625175.1 uncultured Clostridiaceae bacterium | reverse complement strand
TCATCTTCACTGAAGAACATATTTTGCTTGTGAGTGGCTTCACGTCGAAAATTCAGACGCTCGAGCAAGCGCCACGACGCATGGTTGTCAGTGTTACAACTGGCAATAATTCTATGGGCAGCTAAATGGTTAAATGTGTAATCGACTAATGCACTTGCCGCTTCTGTTGCAAACCCTTGCATATGATAATTGCGGTTAAAGACATAGCCGATTTCGTAGGTTGCTGCTTTGGCAGGTGGCATATGGTTGAGATACAAGTTGCCGATCACCTTACCAGCTGATTTTAGTTCAACAGCCATGAAGGCGGGGTTCACTTGTCTGCGTTTAGCGACCGCTAGCGCTTCCTCTTTGCTAAATGGGTGATACGGTTCGTATTTTACAACTATCGGGTCCGATAGATACTCATAGAGATCGGGGGCGTCACTTTCTAAAAAGGGTCGAATGATTAAGCGTTCAGTATATAGGTTAATCATCAAAAATCCTCCCTATTATTATTAAGAGGGTTCTCGGCCGTGTAACAGCGCTACTTGAACTCTAATAGATGTAATGATATCTGTCAATATTTAAGCACTAGTCAGGTTGAATTTGTCTATAAGATAGGCTTGACATGGGTTAGGCTATTTCATATAATGCAAGTAAGTACTTGCTTGTATTGGAGGGTTATGATGGATACAAGAGAAACGATTATGAATGCAGCTCTCGAATTATTTTCGACTAAGGGCTACGCCGCTGTCAGAACAAAGGAGATTGCCAAACTGGCAAAGGTTAATGAAACTACGCTTTTTAGACATTTTAAGAGTAAGCGAACGCTATATGAAAGCATTATTGTGCTGAATATCCAAAAAATTGATCCTAACGAAATCTTCCATAAAGGGCCAATTGGTGATCTTGAAGTTGATTTAATGGCCATTGCGACCCAGTTGTTTATGGTTTATCGGGCCAATGCTCAATTGATTAAGATGATTATGAAGGGCATCATAAACGAAGGCGATTCCCTTGAACAATACGCATCAGAGTGTCGTGGCGGACATATTAAGCAGTATTTGGTGCAATACTTAAGCGATTTAGCAGCAAAGGGGCAATTAGAGGGCGATCCGATTCTTTTTGCAGAATTATTTATGAGCTGTTTAAACGGTTATTTGCTCACTGCCTTCATTTTGGAAGATAAAGAAGCGGATTTGGCTTATTTTAAATTGATGGCACAAAAGCTCATCCGTATAATAAAATAAAGGCGAGGTATGGGTTATGTCAGAGGCATTATTGCAGTCTGTTGAAATAGGGTTTGACGTTTTATATCTGATCACGATTTGGGGTTTAGTTTTCTTGATGTATCAGAAAAGAGAGAACCTTATCCCCAAAAACCAGCAAATTGGGAACCTGTTTATGGCGGCATTTTTTCTATTGGCACTTGGGGATACTGGCCATGTTGGATTTCGAGTTTTAGCTTATGCCACTGGGGGTTTAGAAGCGAATCCGAATTTAGTTGGCATAGGGGCTTTAGCGACTGCCGTCACAGTGACCTTCTTCTATATGATTGTCGCTGAGATCTGGCGATTGAGATTTGAGAAAACCAGAAATTTAGCTTGGTGGATCCTGATGCTTGTTGGAATCATGCGTTTGATCATCATGATTCCCCTAGGAAATAGTTGGGGAAGTGTTGTTCCACCGTTTAATTGGTCGATGGCGCGCAATATCCCGCTCATGATTCAAGGCATTGGTATTGCAGTCCTCATGCTGATGTCAGCCGTTGAACGCAAAGATCAATTTTCGAGAAACATCAGTTACATGATTTTCGTTTCTTACCTGTGTTACATGCCTGTGATCTTTTTTGTGCAAAAAGTACCGCTGCTCGGTATGCTGATGATGCCAAAGACTTTGGCCTATGTGGCAGTTGCGATCTTGGCCTATCGCGAACTATTTTTACCTCAAAAAGAGCAAAACTAAGCGGCTACTATTAAGAATATCAACACTTAAATCAGGGATGGTTTAAGTGTTTTTGTTTGATTAAGAAGGTGATCGTTGGGCTGCCGCCTTCTTCCTGATCAGGTGGCTTATTAATCCACTACAAAAAGATAGTGAAAATACGGTCTGAATACTGTAAAATGGAATTAGAATCAACAAACGTTTAATGAGGACCTATAAATGGGCAATGCATGATGAAAGTGAGGCTGGTGTAATGGAGATCAAGCGTAAGATGAATGATCGGTTCCGCGATTTACAGGGCGGGCTTTTTTTAGAGGTAACGAAGGCCGATGTCGGAGAGGGTGCTGGAGTATTAATGAAGCAGGGTGTGGATATTATGGCGTGGGCAGATCCTTTTTCGCCGGATCCTGCAATACCGGATTCGGTTAAAAAGGTAATGATCGCGGCTATCGAAGAGGGGTTCCCTGCTCACTATTCCATGCCGATTGGCCTGTATGAATTACGCGAGGCGCTGGCCAAAAAAGTCTCTGCCCAAACAGCTTTAGCGATTGATCCCAGTCGCAATATCATTGTGACACCCGGTTCGGATACAGGCTTGTTGTACGCGATGATGCCCTTTATTGATGCGGGTGATGAAGTTATGGTAATCGACCCAAGTTATGCCAGTAATTTTCTCAACCCCAAACTATTAGGGGGTAAAACCGTTCCCGTTCCGATTTATGAATCCGATCAGTATCAGATTCGTATTGAAGCATTTGAAGAGCGATTGACGGATCGAACGAAGATGGTTTTGATTACCCATCCCAATAATCCCACGACCACCGTATTCAACCGCCAGTCGATTGAAGCCTTATGTCAATTTATCATTGAGCATGATTTAATTCTGGTAAGCGATCAGGCTTTTGAAGATCATATTTTCGATGAGAGAGAATTCATACACCCCTGTACGATTCCTGGCATGTGGGAAAGAACCCTTACTGTCTGTTCAATCTCCAAAGGAATTGGACTCAGTGGTTTCCGCATCGGCTATATTTATGCCAATGATCAGATTATGGATGTTTTATATGGGGGTGCAGTAAACGTTTTAGGTGCGGCGGCAACCATCACTTCTATTGGGGCGGTGGCTGCCCTGCAAGATACGGCGCACTTAGAAGATAATTATGTCAGATTGGAGCGTCGCAGAAGAATTGCCTATGACATTCTGGGTTCGATTCCAGGTGTATCGATGATGATGCCTGAAAGCGGATTGCTCTCTTGGATCAACATCTCTAAACTGGGCACATCGGCCGAGGTTTCGGCCTACATACTGAGCGAGGCGAAAATTTTGGTGAATGAGGGCAGCGCCTACGGCAAAGAGGGGGAAGGCTATCTGCGCATTGTCTCTGGCTGTTTTAAGGATGATCGACAAGCTAGTGCGGCTCTCATGAGGATTAAGAATGCCTTGATTAAACTGGGTAAAGAAAAGGGTATAAAGGCTTAAATAATTTGGTTTTAGCTATCATAGTAAGGAGAGTTAACCTTGAAATTTAGAAATCTTTTTTTAATGGTGCTTGTTATTATCGCTTTGATCTCAATGAGTTACGACTTTCTTGTGGGGGAAGAAGCACCACTATTAAGCGACACCGACATAACGATTATGGAACAAGGGGTTTATACAAATCCCTTGGAGGTCGCAGAATACATCCATCAATACAAGCAACTGCCCAGCAACTTTCTTACCAAAAGCGAGGCAGGTCAATTGGGTTGGGTCAGCTCTAAAGGGAATTTGTGGGATGTTACGGACCAGATGAGTATCGGTGGGGATTCATTTGGCAATCGTGAGGGTTTACTCCCGAGTGCTGCCAATCGCCAATATTACGAATGCGATGTAAACTATAGCGGTGGTTTCAGGGGTGCAGAGCGGATCGTATATTCGAATGACGGATTGATCTTCTATACCGATGACCATTATGAATCATTCACGCAGATCTATTAGGAGGTAATAAGGTGATTAGAGTTTTTTTAGACGGCGCCTGTATGACATCTAGAGAAAGCGCCCATGCGTATCTGAAGCGAAGATTCAGTTTCCCAGACTACTATGGGGCTAATTTAGATGCCATTTGGGATATCCTCAGCACATTTTCAGAGCCTATGACCATCGAACTGCAGAATCGCTCAGCAATGGTTGAAGCCCTAGGGGCCTATGGTGAATCACTTTGTCAGCTTTTCGAGGAAGTGGCTGAGCAAAATGCATGTGTTCATTATGCAGTTGAAGAGCTAGAAGGGGAGACCCCTTTGCGGCATTGCCAAGAATCGCCACAAGAAGAGGGCTAGAATTGAATCTTGCCAATGTGGTCAGGGCGACAGATCAAGTGGATCCAACGAATTCTAAAGTGGAGGAGAGCGGATGGACGATAATCGATTAGAATGCTTGGTAAAGCATATATCATTTTCAGATAAGTCCCTACCTTTTGGGAATGCTATATACAATGGCATCAAGACGGCGATTGTTAATGGCGAATGTCCGCTTGGTTTTAAAATCGTAGAGAAGCAGCTCGCAGAGTGTCTGAATATCAGCAGAACACCAGTGCGCAATGCTTTAAAAAAGCTAGAGGGTGAAGGGTTTGTCGACTATGTTCGCAATAGTGGATTCACTGTCAATGGTTTGAATTATGAGAGTATCAAAGAGATCTATTTACTTCGTGAAGCGTTAGAGACGATTGTGCTATTGGAGAATATGAATCGCATGACAGAAAGCGATTTTCGCGAAATTGAAGTCGTTCTACAAGCAGTGCGCCAAGCACTCTCTCAGAAGAACTATGACCATGTCAATGCCCTATTCTCTGACTTTAATGATCGGATCTTTGGCGCCAGTGGGATGATGCGCATTATGAATGTGATTGACCATATTAAAGGCTACCGTAAACTGATCAAGCAAATCTCCTTCGCCAATTCTCAGCGCATTGAGACGGCCATCGAAGAGCATGAGCAGATGGTCCAATTATTAAGGGTCAAGGATGTCTCTGGTTTGAAAGCACTCCATAAAGCGCATTTAGAAAAATCCAGATTAAATGTACTCGCATCTTTGTCAGAATCGATCAGGTGATCAATATAAATGATGAAACTCCCCTGAAGTCAGAGGGAGTTTTTATTATGGGGGATGTATTTAGGGCTTACTGAACAACTCAAAAAGTTTGTTACTATAGTGATTTTTAAGCTTTTTGAACTTGCTAGGTGAATAAAAATTGTATTTTATGGGCAAAAAACCTTGCACCTAGCAAGGTGACGTTTCGGAAACGTCACTGTTCAGACGCCGATCAATACGGCTAAAATAGCTTATTTAAGCCATTTTTTGAGCTACGCTCATTACTGAATGAAATCTAGCGATTCATTCAGTAAGCCCTATTTATGAGAAGTGCATTTAAAGAACACTGGAATCTATTGTCGGTGTAATTGACGCGTGCTAATATGGAGTTAACAACCAATTCTCGCTCTATAGCGAGGCGATAAGCGCTACAATGGTGTGAGCAAATAAGTGTAAGGAGTGAACATTGATGAAAAAGATGTTGATCGATCATATTGAACAGCATAGAGATCAAATCGTGACAATGATGGATTATATTTTTGATAACCCAGAATTAGGGGGCTTAGAGTTCAAGGCCGCAAAACTTTTAACGGATTTCCTTGAGAAGAATGGCTTCAAAATCGAACTGGGTATTGGGGGATTTGAGACTGCTTTTCGAGCAACGTATGAGCAGGGAACAGGGGGTCCCTCCATTGGACTTCTCTGTGAATACGATGCCCTGAAAGGTATGGGACATGCCTGTGGTCACCATATGCAGGGGCCAGCCATTGTTTTTGCCGGACTCGCCTTAAAAGAAACCTTACAGAAAGATTTTAAACTTGTCATTTATGGGACGCCTGCGGAAGAGACGCTAGGCGGGAAAATTGCCATGCTCAAAGCGGGATGTTTTCAAGATATTGATGTCGCTTTAATGATGCATGCTGCACCGACGACAACGACGGATGTACGATCTTTAGCCTCCTCCAACTATACGGTCAATTTCCATGGGGTAAGTGCTCATGCTGCGTTGAAGCCAGAAGAAGGGCGCAGTGCGTTAGACGGCGTGCTCTTGCTAACCCAGGGTATTGAGTTTTTAAGGGAACATGTGCGCGATGATGTCAGAATCCATTATGTGATTACCAATGGTGGCGTGGTAGCTAATGTTGTGCCGCAATTTGCTTCAATTGATTTCAGCCTGAGGTCCTATGATCGGACTTACCTTGATGAGGTGGTGGAGCGATTCAAAAAAATTGTTGAAGGTGCTGCTCTCATGACAGAGACCAGAAGCGAAGTCCGCTTAATAAAGTCCTACAATAATAAAATACCAGTCTATGCCTTGAATAATCTGCTGATGGAGAATGCGAAACAGCTCAATGCGCCAACCATTCGGCCACCCCGCATGAAAACGGGTTCTACAGATTTTGGTGATGTGATGTATCAATTGCCAGGCTCGTGTATTCGAGTTGCGTTTGTACCTGAAGGATCATCGTCTCATTCGGAGATCTATTTAGAGCAAGGCAAGTCTGCAAACGCCCATGAAGCCGCAGTTGTGGCAGCGAAAATACTGGCTGCTTCCAGCTATGATTTAATCGTCAATGAAGACCTTCTCGCTGAAGTGAAACGTGAATTTAAACTTAATAAAGCACAAGGGCATCAATAAAGTGTCATGTAGGAGGTAGAGGAATGTTAGTAAGTAGTGGCTTTCGTCAGAAAGATGATGTCTATATCGAATTATCCTTAGACCATCAGGGCCTTGCTATTGAGCTTGTATCAAGCGTTGAAAAGCTATTCGGTCCCCAGATTGAAAAGGTTGTCCGTGACACGCTTGTTCAAATGCATGTGGAAAATGTATTTCTCAAAATTGAGGATTTTGGCGCTTTGGATTTTGTTATCCGTGCACGCCTGAAGACGGCGATTAAGCGGGCCTTGGCGGCGGAGGGAACGAAAAATGTTTAAGAAATTGCGACGAACCATGTTGTTTTCACCAGCTAATAGCCCTAAAATGCTTTTTACGTCACAAATATACCAACCAGACTGTATCATATTTGATCTAGAAGACGCCATTAAATATGCCGAGAAATCAGAAGCAAGAGACCTGCTCGTTGAAGCCTTAAAGAGCGTCGACTACGGGGACTGTGAAATATTTGCCCGCATAAACCCCCTCTATACAGAATTTGGCGAAGATGATGTGCGCGAATTGGTGGCGGCTGGCCTCACAAGAATCCGCCTTCCCATGTGTGAAAAAGCGGCAGATATTGAGGCACTGGATGCATTGCTTGGTGAGGTTGAAGCGCAGAATGGCTTGGAGCTCGGGCTTGTTAAGATTCAGGGGGCCATCGAGACCCCGTTAGGTGTCATCAATGCCTTTGAGATTGCCAATGCCTCAGAGCGTGTGATCTCGATCTCCTTCGGGGCAGAGGATTTTACAAGATCGCTGGGTGTTGATCGATCAGCAGAAGGCACTGAGCTTCTGCTCGCTCGTTCTACCATTGTGATGGCCGCAGCAGCCGCAGGGGTCGACGCCATCGACACGGTCTATTCCAATGTGAAAGATTTAGAGGGGTTTGAGAAAGAAGTCAAACTTATTAAGCAACTGGGATTTGTCGGCAAGTCCTGCATCCATCCCAACCAAATTGAGATTGTTCACAAGGTCTTCACACCTTCTGATGAGGAGATTCAATATTCCCGCGAAGTCTTAGCGGTTGCCCGAAAAGAAAATATCCAAGAGGGTGGCGTCGTATTGCTTAATGGCAAGATGATTGACGTTCCGGTTATCGCAAAGGCAAGAAGCATCGTTAATCGAGCACAAGGCTTGGGGAGAATCGGTCGTTTGGAGGATGAACATGATGAAAATTAGTAACGCCCTAGGCATAGAGTTGCCTGCATATATCGAGGGTTATGGGGAAGTGCTTCCGTATCAGGGCCCTTATGAGCGTCAACCTGTTTATCAGGCAATCAAGAGAGATAATCGCTTACGGCTCCCGGGTGATGTCAAGCTACTGGGATCAATTAGAGAAGCTATTTTACAGACTGGTCTTAAAGATGGCATGACCATCTCGTTCCATCACCACTTCCGCAATGGTGACGAAATCATCAATAAGGTGGTTGCGGAAATTGCCGATTTAGGCATCAAAGATTTAACCTTGTTTGCCTCATCGCTGACACTGGCTCATGCGCCATTAATAGAGCATATTCACAACAAGGTGATTACTGGGATTCACACCTCTGGATTAAGAGGGGAGCTTGCGCAGGAACAGTCTTTACATAACATATTAGGCAAACCCGTTGTTTTCAGGTCGCATGGGGGGCGCGCTCGCGCGATTGCTACTGGAGAAATGCCTATTGATGTGGCGTTTATTGGGGCACCCGCTTCTGACCCGTTAGGGAATATGAATGGCTATCAGGGTCAATCCGCCTTCGGATCTATGGGCTATGCCATGATTGATGCCCAATATGCTCATAAGGTTGTGGCTATAACAGATAACCTTGTGCCATTTCCATTAGCTAACGCGAGTATTCCTATGACCCTAGTGGACTATGTTGTCGAAGTGGAATCGATTGGTGACCAATCAAAGATCGCAACGGGGGCAACACGAATCACCGGAAATCCAACAGAGCTATTGATTGCTAAAAAGGCTGCTGAAGCTATTATCGCCTCAGGCTTAGTGGTTGATGGGTATTCTTTTCAGGCAGGTTCTGGTGGCGCTTCTCTTGCTGTCTGTCAATATCTAAAAAACTACATGACCGACCATCATATTGTGGGGAGTTTTGCCGCAGGCGGGATTACAAGCTATCTAGTCGAATTGCTGGAGCAAGGCTATTTCAAGGCTTTATTGGACGTGCAGACCTTCGATGGGAACGCTGTTGATTCATTCAAACGGAACCCGAGTCACATTGAAATGTCAGCGGGTATGTATGCTGATCCTTGGAATAAATCGTGTGTGGTGAATCAACTCGACATTATGGTACTGTCCGCAACTGAGATCGATGTGAACTTTAATGTCAATTCGGTGACAGGCTCTTTTGGTATGATTAGAGGCGCTGTTGGCGGCGCACCGGATACAGCAGCGGGTGCAAAGCTGACGGTAGTCGTTGCACCGACGATGCGCAAAAGGATCCCCATTATTAGAGACCGAGTTACCAATGTTGTAACCCCCGGAACGACCATAGATTTGTTGGTAACGGAGCGGGGAATTGCCGTCAATCCACGTCGCCAAGATCTCCAAGCAATGCTGGAATTGGCTGGGGTAGAGACGATGGATATTGTAGAATTAAAGCAAAATATTGAGCAATTAACGGGGGTTCCTAATCCGATAGCGTTCTCTGAAGAAATCGTCGGTGTCATCGAGTATCGCGACGGCACGGTGATTGATGTCATCCGCAAAATTAAGTAATCTAGTGTGAATTCAAGATCAAGGCTTCGGTTAAACACCGGAGCCTTTTTGCGCCGCTTGGGATCAGTCAGTCTTCTTGCTGAGGTTGGAGGCACATTCAGTCCTGTGCTATAATAAATGAGAGATTGCTGATGTCATTTTTGAGAATACAGTAAATAAGTAGGTTAAAGAGAACGGTCGCTGGTGGCGGTGGGCTTTAAGGGGGATTGAGCAATGGGAAAATGGCTTTCAGAACGCACAAACACACTTGCCCAGAAAGTAAGTTGGAGAATGGTTATAATCGCTACCATGCTCTTTATTGTGTTTATCGCGTTTGTTTTACCTAGGGTTTCAGAATATTCTGCCACTGCTATAGGTGTTGCAGAATCACCAGATACGGCGCTCATTTATACAGCACAAGATCTATATGAACTTGCCGAAAGCTATGGCGAAGCGGGGCGATCCACGTATATCCTATTGCGCTGGACCTTTGATGTTGCTTGGCCCTTGGTCTATACCTTTTTTATGATGACGCTCACTATGCAACTTGCCAAGAGCATCCGGTATAGGCGTTGGCCACAGTACTTATACCTAATTGTTTTTTGGGGCATGGTCTTTGATTTTTTAGAGAACATGGGCACCACAGTCGTTATGGCTAGGTATCCCCTAGAATCAGGCTTGATCGCCGAACTCACACCCTTTTTTAGTCTATTAAAATGGGGATTTATTGGGGCCAGTTTCACGACGGTTTTTGTTTTAGGTATTATTGTGCTGAGCAGTAAGCGAACGCGAGCGTAGGCTTGGGTGTGCGTACGAGCGTCCATAAAAGCAGAAAGGGAAATTAGAATATGTTTAATCACGCAATCGTCAGAAGACCGGCAAGGTCTTTAGTGAATGGCATTAGCTCAAACCCGCAACTAGGGAAACCAGACTATGCAAAAGCACTTTTACAGCATCAAAAATATATTCAGGCCTTGAAGCAATGTGGGGTGAATGTCCACGTGCTCGAAGCGGATGAGCGCTATCCCGATTCTTGTTTTGTGGAAGATGTGGCGGTTTGCACGAAATCTTTTGCCTTGGTGACTCGACCAGGTGCACAAAGCCGTAAAGGTGAAGAATGTGGAATTGTCGCGACCCTAAAACACTACTATAGTGATATTGTTCACATCACTGAGCCTGGAACGCTAGAGGGTGGCGACGTCATGATGGTCGGGGATCATTATTACATAGGGCTATCTGAACGCACGAATCTAGAGGGGGCACAACAATTCATAGCTGAGCTCCAAAAACGCGGCATGGATGGCTCTGTTGTGGTGCTGCAAGAAATGCTGCACCTAAAAACGGGACTAACGTATTTGGAAGAGAATATATTACTGGTTTCTGGTGAGTTTTTAGGGGATCCAAAATTCAAAGACTACAATCAGATCGAGGTTGACTCGGATGAAAGTTACGCTGCCAACTGCATTCGCGTGAATGATTATGTGTTAGTCCCAATGGGCTATGAAAAAGTAAAAGCAAGTATTGAAGCCGCTGGAATGAAAGTTCTAACCGTTGATACCTCTGAATATCGTAAAGTCGACGGTGGTCTTTCTTGTCTCTCATTAAGGTTTTAAGATACGCGTGCGCGTAAAGTATGCATCAGATTGTTTGATTAACAATCCTTTGACGAATGATGGGTGGTATAATATGACCAGTAAAAAAATAATCAAATACACTTGGATTGTTGCAGGGTCAATTTCTCTGATGCTTGGGTTGATTGGGATTCTAATCCCCATACTGCCGACGACGCCATTTCTACTCCTAACCGCTTATTGCTATCTAAGGGGTTCACAGCGTCTCTACAACTGGCTGATCAACCATGCGGTGTTTGGCGATTATATCTATAATTATGTCACCTATGGCGCAGTGAGTAAGACTATAAAAACGGGCACATTTATTTTTCTCTGGATATCCCTAGGGATCTCCGCCTGCTTGGTCACTAGCGTATTCGTTCGAGTAGGCCTTTTTGCCGTAGGGGTCGGTGTAAGTATCCACTTGATCAGCCTTACAACGCTTCCGGAAGATCGATCGTAATTGTGGTATAATAAGCATTGCTAGCTGTATTAATTTGTGAGCCCATCACCATGAGGGCTCTTAAAATGACATCTTGTTTATTAAGAAATAGAAAGGGAGGGGATCTAATGAGCACTAGAGGAATTGTGGATTCAAAGATTATGAGAAATCTATTAGTATTCTCCGGCACCTTGTCTTTAATCATTGGGTTGATTGCTTTAATTATCCCTGTCTTTCCCACATCGCCATTTATTGTTTTAGCCGCGTTTTGTTATTTAAAAAGTTCCGACACCCTCTACAACTGGCTACTTAACCATCGTTTTTGGGGTAAGTACCTCTCCAACTATGTCAATTATCATGCGATCACAAAAAAGACCCGATTTTGGACTTTATTGACTCTCTGGATTTCTATAGGGGTATCGGGGACGTTCATTACGAATCGTTACGCAAGACTATTTCTCTTAGGTTTCGGAGGGATTTACAGTATTTATTTGCTCAGATTGAATACGATGCCCGCGGATCCTACGAAAACCTTACCAAAAAGCATTAAAGGGGTGTTCTCCAAGAAAGATAAAAATGGAAACTAAAGCACTCATCCCTGGTGGAGTTTATTATCTTGGCAAGCAATATGATCTACAGATTGTGGTTAAACCCGATATGAAAAAACCAAGTGTGCAAGTTAATGAACATTTGTTGACGATTAGCTGTGCGGATGAGCAGCAGGCAGATCTCAATAAGGTTTTGAAATCGTTCTATACCAAAGCAGCCCGCAAGCTGATTGCGGATAGGCTCCAGTATTATCAACCACAGCTTAGACTTAAATATCGAGCATTTGCAATTGAAAGCAGTGCGTCACGCTGGGGGAGCTGCAATTTTGAGAAAAAGTTGACCTTTAACTGGCGCTTAATGATGCTCCCACCTTTTGTGATCGATTATGTGGTTGTTCACGAACTTTGTCATTTGCAACATATGAACCATGACCGTTCCTTCTGGCGTTTGGTCGGCAAGATCTATCCAGACTACAAAAGGGCCATGGTTGCACTTGGAGCTAAGAAGAAGCGCGATTTATAAGAGGAGTATTTTGTTTGAAAAATGGGATAGGAAAAGCCGCTCGGTTTGATGAACTGAGCGGCTCTTTTTGATCATTGTCAAATTAATAGGCTATTTTTGCACGAATATCGTTTCGAACAGGGGCAATCGAGCGGACGATCTGCTTCCCGTGAAATCATTATTCGGCGGCGAAACTTATAATCTAGTAGGCGGCTTTCGTGCTGCTAATAGTCATTTTGCCATCAACCTTACTGAGGTTTTTGACTTTCAGAGTGGGTTCATTGATTCCGCAGTCTGCCATGATGCTTTCCAAAATCTTAAACTCTTTTCTTTTGAGAACAACCTCAATTTTATAACGGCGGTCGCCGTT
>CAZVAO010000072.1:8917-13034 GCA_964625175.1 uncultured Clostridiaceae bacterium | reverse complement strand
TGCTGGATTGTAAGATGAAATGCGACACAAAAAGTAAATAAAAAGCCCATATAGGGAAAACTCGTGTAGAATTAAGTCACCACAACAATAATTCGAACGGAGAAACCCATATGAGCTACCACCATTTTACCATTATTGAGCGAGCAAAAATAGAAATATTAGTAAAATTAAATTACTCAGCACGTAGTATTGCAAAAGAGCTTGAAAGACATCACTCGAATGTATCCAAAGAGCTCAAACGAGCAGGCGCTGGTAATTATTCTGCTGAGGAAGCACAAGCGGATTACCAATCACAACGTAGCAAGTGTCGATCAAGAGGCAAGTATACACCAAATTTAGCAAAGATCATTGAAGCAAAGCTTAAGCTTACTTGGTCACCTGAGCAGATAGCAAACACCATTTGTAAAGATCTAGTGAGTTTTAAGACCATATACAACTGGATATACAAGAAACAGTTGACGGTTGGGCTTTCTTGCCTTAGGCATAAGGGCAAGAATAGAAAAGCAGTAGATAAAAGGGGTAAATTCGCACTAGGTACACCAATTAGTGAAAGGCCAGCACATGTCAAAACAAGAAAAACCTTTGGCCATTGGGAGCTTGATACTATGGTCTCAAGCCGAGGAAAAAGCAAAGGCTGCTTTGCTACGTTTATAGAACGAAAGACACGGCTGTACACAGCCCTCAAAATCCCGGATCGCAGTGCCGCTTCAATGAAGTCTGCTATAGAACAATTGCTGGGGATACTACCCAAGGATAGCGTGCAATCATTCACAACTGACCGGGGTAAAGAGTTTGCTTGCCATGCAGATATCACGAGCAAGTATGAAATACCTGTATACTTTGCAGACCCTTATTCGGCATGGCAAAGAGGGAGCAATGAAAACGGCAATGGGCTTCTCAGGGAGTTCTACCCCAAGAAAACAGATCTTGCCCTGGTTGACCAGACGGAACTCATCCACAACCTGACCTTGATTAATACACGCCCCCGTAAATGTTTGGGGTGGAAAACAACTGTTGAAGCATTTCTACACGAGGTGTCGCACTTGGGTTGACAATCCAGCAAATAGATTTATTTTAATTATAGAGGTTACCTATCCAAAGGTCACCAAAACCTCTCGAGTTGTTGAGACAATAGGCATACTCTATCTGAAAAATATAATCCAAACGCCTATGAGGTGTAATTAGCATATCACTAAACCCCAAGATTTTAGAATTTTCTTGACACAACCTATTTCACTTGTACTTGGCTCCCTTATTAGATTCAACGGATAAGCTATTTCAAATAAGTCATGCTTACTCTTTGCCAAATTATGATAGGGTAGCACAGCAACCTCGAGTGATCCAGGCAGTCCTGCTACAAATTCCCCAAGCGCTTGCACATTGCTTTCCTCATCATTACAGGTCGGTATTAATGGGAACCGTATCTGAACCTTGCACTTTTGGTCAACCAAAAATCGAAGATTCTCGATAATCTGTTTATTATCGATCCCAGTTAAGGCATGGTGTCTTTTGGGGTCCATATGTTTAAGATCGTAAAGCCACAGGTCGACATAGGGGGCAAGCATTGCGATTACTCGACGCGGTGCATAACCGCTCGTGTCTACGACTGTGTGAACACCCTTTTCTTGACAACGCTTTAAGATATTCAATAAAAATTCAGGTTGAGCCAGTGCTTCTCCTCCTGAAAATGTAACCCCTCCACCTGACTCTTCATAGAAGAGACGATCCTTGACTATTTCAGCCCAAATTTGATCTTCAGAATAGACCTCTCCAATTACCTGACGCGCTTCAACTGGACAAACTGACGCGCATAAGCCACAGGCTACACAACTATCCAGATGAGGACACACCGCGCTGCATCTTCCACAATGGATACATTTTTGAGGGAAAAAATGAATTTCGCTGCCAAAAGCCTTACTCTCAGGGTTATGACACCACAAACAATTGAGTGGACATCCTTTAAAGAATACGGTTGTTCGAATCCCTGGACCATCGTGTACAGAGAATCGCTGTATGTTAAATATAATTGCTTGTTCCACACTATACGCCTCCTATCAATGAACCATATCTATTATAGCATTACATCATCAATTGCGAATATGTTAAGTGATATCCAACTCATTTAATTAGCTACTAATTGTTACAAAAAAGGAAGCTGCCTAGGCAACTTCCTTTTTATCATGCGAGACGCATATATTAGAATCTATTGAAGCGTTGCGTGGTCAGAACCGAGATAATCAACGGCATAACCCAAGGTTTCCCCTACGAAGCGGACAGGGACCATAAAGGTTCCATTACCGTTTACGTAAGGAATCTCATCCATCATCACTTCAGCACCATTCACGGTAGCGTATTGATTGCCATTTTCAATTACGATTACAGTTGTTCCGCCATCAATGGTATAGGTGACGGTGCCAGCTGCAGGATCTTCTGTAACTACTGCTCCTAATAATTCTGCGTAGTGTACCGGAACCATAATGCTATCATTGAGTCTCTCAGCAAGTCCGTAGCCAGTTTCGCGACCAACATGGACATGCTTAATTCCTGAATAAAGCATCACATAGAGGTAGTTGTAATTTTGGTCAATCGCCTGCACCTCATATTGAGGAGCCATAGGTGTCATGTAGGTGACCACAGGCATTGGATAGAACATATCGACATCATCACCACTAACCATGGCTTTCGTCACACGAACGTTATCCATGATTGTAATGGTAGCCATACCGTTACTCTCTTCGAGCATAGCAGTTGGTGCTTCAAGATCGACTGTTACAGGCACCACACACTCGACGATAGGGCATGAGCTTTCAGGACCTACAAAGTAGTCATCACTGGCTTGATAGACATCACTTCTACGATATCGATCTGTTTCAGCCTCGAAGACAAAATCAGTTGTACTAGTAGCTACTGTCGCATAGGAAACTTGCCCATTTTCATCAGTGGCACCAATATCACCCATATCATTTAGCCATACATCATAACCCTCAAGAGGATTACCATTGGCATCAAGATAAGTTAATACCAGGTTAGCTGCAGATCCAATGATTACTTTGTCAGGATCAGATGTTAAGGTAGCTTCAAGTACTAAGATGTCTCTTAATTCGATTTCTAAATCAGCGTTCATGTACAAGACCACGTAGACGTCATTCTCATCGTCTTCTGCCGCATCAAAGTCAACGTGCCCCGTTAATGGTGTAACCGTATAAACACCATCATCTTCAGTTACATCCTTTTCCCAAAGACTCGCGTAGTTATCGGCAGCATCTTCCAGACAAGATACACGATAGTTATAGTCTTCCCCACCGAATTGGATATAAGGCGGCAACACTTGATAATATTCGGATCTAAGATAGTTATCATCGTGAGGCATGAAGTAGACAGGTTCATCTAACATGCTGCCATCACGTGGGTCAATAACCGTAAACTCGAATTCAGTTTCAATATATGCTGTCATATTGACTGCTTTTGTCATGACTACCTGAGGCTTAACCACTTCAAGTTCAACTTCACCATATGCCTTCTTATCACTAGACTCAGCACGCACGACTGCCTTAACTGCTCCTGCAGCAGGTGTAACATCGCCTTCAATGGATTCTTTGACGCCGTCATCATCAGTATCCACACGAGTACTGGTGAAATCATGCGCATCGCCAATCATTTCATCTTCATCATCATAGTAGGTTACTGTCATAACTGGATAAATCACTTCGCCATCAGCGTCTAAAGGTGTTACTGTGATTTCTTCAGTAAATCCTTCTAGCAGAACCGCTGTATCAGAAGTTACAGCATAGGTATCAAGTCCTACAACATCCAGTGAATCCCAGGTCATCCAATTAGCTTCATTAATTTCATCAAGATAGAACTCAAATATAACATCGTCAACTGTGTTAAAAGGTAGGAGATCGTCATCAAATTCAATGACATAAACGCCGCCAACGACATTTGTGGTTGAAGCGTCGAATACTTCACGGTCAAGAATAAACATACCATCATCGTAGAAGGAAGCGGTGATCACAGCATTATTCACTTCTGTGCCATCTTCATTCGTAATAACAATAGTCACGTCCGTCTCAGAATCGACGACAACTTCTTTAGGTGTAACAACCGTATTCCAACC
>CAZVAO010000072.1:0-8817 GCA_964625175.1 uncultured Clostridiaceae bacterium | reverse complement strand
CGTCCGTCTCAGAATCGACGACAACTTCTTTAGGTGTAACAACCGTATTCCAACCTTCTACTAAGAGTTCACGATGGAAGGTGGCAACCGGATCATATCCATAGACATCATCAAACATCGGAAGTGGTCGTGGCCCTGGGTATTGGCTCACGCCGTCGTCTATGGCAACACCGATTCCATCATAAAAATACCACTCAGGGATTTCATAAGCATTGATTGTAACATCAATAATGCCCGTCTCAGTAGGCGTGATGCTGAAGCCATCTAAGAAACGATCAAGGCATTCCGGAGTCATTTCCTCACCGTCAAAAAGCCAGTACTCATCAACATCCTCACGGAAAGTCTCCTCTTCAAGGCCACAGCCGTCGAAGATAATTTCCAGCGCGTAAGGATATGCGAAATTATTCTCATCTTTGACACGTACAACTCGGAACTCATCAAGAAGATTCAGCTCTTCCTCAGACTGGATCTCAAAGACATCACGTTCAGGAGGGCCGAAGAGCGGGGGTATATTTCCACTCACGAAATCATCCAAAGTCAATTGTGCAAAGAAGAAATCTTCTTCTTGATCAGCTTTTAAGTTCTTATCATTCCACATGGTTAAGTTATAGTCATCTGCTTCGATAATTTCATAAGAAACTGTTGTCTCTGCTGCAATTGCTAAATCAAGAATGTGCAACAATGAATCCATACACTCAGGCGTGAATTCTTCGGCAGACCGCTCATTATACTCATCGTGCGGGCTATAATCCAATAGCATATTCCATATCAAGTCAACAACCTGAATCGTATCTTGATTGAAAGCCACCATCGCAACGGTCATATCGTGCTGACCCAGAACAGCAAGGTCTAAGAATTCAGGATAGTCATTCATACCTGCAGTCGGTACAATAGAATCATTATTAATTAATTCACTGATAGCGAAACGTGCTAAATTACCGATTGGCTCGAGATAAGGTAATTTAATTGTATTGTCATCTTCATCATATAGGAAGTAATCAAAAGGAGCTGGAAGCCCGTCAAGATGTACGCCTAAACCAGCCATTGGCAGCCCAAAGGCAAATAGGGCAGCCTTCTGCAATTCTGGATAAAGATTGGTATCTTTAAACATTTGATAGATTTCTTCAACACTAAGGTCTCCCTCAGTAATATAAGCACCAATGTTATCAATAATAGAAATCAATTGCTCAGGGAATATGGTTGGCATATAAAATACTTCGGCCATTTCCTCTTCCTGGACATCAATCATTGGAGGCTCATCCGTATATTCATCATACAGGTGTGAAAGGTAGTCATAGAAATTGGCAATATATTCTTCAGTATTGGCCTCTGTTGTCGAATCAGGATAGTCAAAAGTTAAAACCAATTCCTCATTCTCGAACGTCACATGTTGCATAATCTCATCAGGCGTAATGGTCACATCTAAATCTTGTGGCACTACTTCACCCATCATAGCCAAAGTACCACCGATATACAGTCCAATCGGACCCGTAGAGATCATATCAGCTGAGTCCAACATAAAACCAAATGTGCTGTGATCAAGATAATCAGCACGCGCAATTTCGATTGGCTCATATCGTGCATGCATCAATAAATACTCTAGTGATGGCGCATGACGGTAAGCCAATACGACATCGTCAGCGCTATAAGAATCTTCATCCAAATCATTATTGACGAAGTTTCCTTGCAGGATGTAGGTCTCCGACTCAGGATTAAATGTAAACACTAATTCAGGCATATTAATCAATTCAATACCGTACATAATTGTGAATTGAGCCTTTTCAAAAACATCAAAATACTCAGGTACAACAAGAGAACCTTCCTCATACATGATGCGCAGAGCATCTAGATAAGTTCCACATTCATAATAATCCCCATCTACAGCTGGGATCATTTCAGGTTCCATATGAATGAAATAAGTTCCAATACCGGTTGACTCACTTTCAGTCAACAACGTGATGGTGAAATACCCATCATTTACAGTGACAGTAGCCTCTACAGGTTCGAAGCATTCCGAGCGATACTCAAAACGTCCTTCCTCTGCAAGCTTCCAGACGGTAATCGTTGGATTAACTTCACGGACCATGCCCGTGTAAACATCTAGAATACGACCGGTTACTTGAGCTACAGAAAATCCTTCATGATAAGTGACAACGGGGTTATCAACCTCTGCATAAATATAGAAATCAGCGTCATGATTTGCTGGTTCCATATCCTCTGCACCGAAAACAACACCACTGAAACTACTCATCATAATCGCCACGACAGCAAACAGTGACAACAAGCGTTTCATCAAATAATTCCTCCTTTATTTTAGCAGTTACATAATATTACAACCTAATATTACTATTTAATGAATCCTCGTGCAATTGAAAAAGGAGTAAATTTAGTAACCAAATATTACAATTATATTACATTTTAAATTTTGCTTAAACTTTTCATATTTATGATTCTTTCAGATGCATTAATGTATTGTTACGTGGTTACAGCAAAAGATCTGAAACTGGATTTAGGGTTAGCTGTTAAAGGGGGATATTGAACTCACTGCCGAAGGTCTTACTCTTAGGATTATGGCACCACAAACAATTCAGGGGATATCCCTTAAAAAAGGAGGCTGTGCAACAGCAATATAATTTCTCTGTTGCGACAGCCTCTACTTCTGCTAATACATATCCTCTTTTGACTAAATGACATTGGCCCACAAGGGCCTTTTCAATAGCGTTAGATCACACCCGTAGCTCTCAAAAGAACTTCTGCAATAAGTGCGGATCCAATAAAAGTCCCCGTAAAACCCAAGAATGCAACGACAATGATTTTTGGTCCCAACTTGATAAACGAATTGATTTCTTTGCCGATTGAAACACCTGCATAAGCAAGAATAGGGGTACACAAAGCTAAAAACTGAACCTTACTAGTTTGCGCAATCAAAAACTCACTTCCCGGAGTCCAAGGCAAACTTAGAATAATCCCTACAAGAGAAATATACATAATTGTCGGCAATTTGAAAGGTAACAGATTCTTAATCAATAGTCCAATCAGCACTACACAAAACAGTATGGTCATACCTACTGCTGCCTCTAAAGGATTAACCGGATTTCCCGCTCTATTTGTGAAAATCCAATTGCCTATTAATGCAAAAACACTCGAAATAATTAGAACTCTTGCATATTTAACTATGTCAACTTTCATTATGCTATTTCCTCCGTTCTCGTATTGTCCTTTTTATCCTTTTTACCTTTTATAATATCATATAACTTATTGGTCATTGGTAATCCGATAAATAACATAGCATAGAGTCCTGTTGCGCTTGTCAGTAAATTACTCGATGCTGCAAAGGCTAGAATCTCTGTTTCCATCGCTGGGAAGCTCGCTGCTAACGCTCCTGATGAAGCTGACATCATTGATGCACTGCCAACCCCACATGCCATGGCTAAAGAATAGGGATGTAATGGTAATACTGATGCAAGAAATCCTGTCATTAAACCGAAGTAAATAGCACCCAAAAGTGTTCCCGTGATATAGACGCCCATAACACCTCTTCCTTCAGGTGAATCCAGCCCATACTTGTCACCAATTATTGCTAATGAACCTTCTCTAGCAATTGAAAACGCAGCACCGACCGCCTCTCGGTTAAGTCCTAAGAATATTGCAGCTGGCAAAGCTAAGAATATTGTGCCAAAGTTGCCAAGTTCTTGTGCTATTAGTGGTAATCCTGCCGATGCGATTACTTTAATATTAGGACCAATTGTAAAACCCATTTTTGCTACTAACATTAAAACAGTTATTCCAATATAATTTGATGCTAATGACATTTCCTTTTCATTTACGATCTTCAGGAACTTAGGTCCCACGAAGACCCCTAAAATCAATGCGTATAGCATCGGTAATAGCAATGCTTTACCAGGTCCAATATTAAAAGATCTTAACCCTATAAACTCTGCGATTATAATTAATCCCAAAACTATAATATTAAGTCTAAAGTCACCTGTTTTCTCTTTCATTATAAGTATCTTCTCCTTAGATCTTTATTTTGATGTCAATTCTCTCCACATATTTAAATATTCTTCTTTAGTCATTGCTTGGTCAAAATTCTCTAAGACTTTTTTGGTGTTTATCGCATTATTATAGAGTAAATCAATTGATGTCATCGCTAAACACTTAGCTGGAACAATATAAGCAGCATATTCGTCAATAATCTTCATGTCTTTGGTGTGAAGTGTTCCTATTATACCCCCAGTACTAGGATGAATTGATGGGATAATCTGCCTAACATCTCCCATATCAGTAGATCCCCCACTGCGTCCGGCCTTCGAAACATTTTCTTCACCAATAATCTGAACTGCATTTTCTGCAAACAAATCAGACATCATCGGATTCTGTATCAATGGTAAATAACCTGGGATTTCTGTTATTTCAACCTTAGCTCCAACAGACATCGCTCCGCCTTTTAACGCATTATTTACTTTTTCATTCGCAGAGATTATGGCCTCAATATTGCTTCCGCGCACATACGTTTCCATTTTCACTTCTGCAGGGACATTGTTAACCATATCACCACCCTTTGTAATAATTGGGTGAACCCTAATTGAGTCTTCATCTTTAAATGTTTCTCGATTCGCATGGATTCCCATTAAGCCTAACATTGCTGCATTAAGCGCATTGATACCATCAAATGGAGCGCCACCTGCATGAGCCTGTTTCCCAATATATTTAACCGTCTTTCCAATAAAACCGTTAGTATTTCCAGAAACAAGAACTTTCGCTTCTGGGTTTGCACTACCATGGAACATCATTGCAACGTCGACGTCATCAAATTCACCGAGTTTTATTAATTCTTGTTTTCCCCCCATAAATTCTATATCTCCATCAGCTTGTAATCTCTGCCTATATTCTAATTCAATAAACTCTTCAGCGGGAACAGCAATCAATTTAACTGCTCCATCTAGGTGCTGCATGACTCCACTTTCAACTAAACCAATCGCAACTCCCATTAAAGCTGTTATCATTGCACAATGCCCACATGCGTGAACAGCGCCTGTTTCTTTATTAGAATCAGGATGCTCATAAACAATTATGGCGTCAAGCTCTCCAAGAATTGCTACTTTAGCCTGTTGACTTTTACCAGTTAATTCAGCAATTACACCAGTTCTAGCTACTTCTGAGCGATATTCAATACCATATCTAGAAAAAACATCTTTGACTGTTTGTGCGGTATCATATTCTTTATATCCAAGTTCTGGATTATTCCAAATTTTTCTACCTATATTGATGATTTCTTCTTGGTGATTGTCAATCGCCTTTATTACCAGTTCTTTCAGTTGATCCTTATCCAAAGTCTTCACCTCCTGTTAATTTTCACTAAGTGACATGACTATATACAAGTATCCTTTAAACTCAATCAATCCTCCTTTCCAGCATTTCTCCTACGTCAAGAGAGCTTTAAGGATACTATGTTTGAATCATAATCTTATCGTTAATCGTTGAATTTGTTTTTGGTAAAGTAAAAGTACAATAAATGGCAGTCAAAAATACAATAAAGTAATTGCCAGAACCGACCTTAAATAATACCCTATTAAGTGACTAAACTTTTTGGGGGTGAAAGGAAGTGCTGACAATTACTCAAATCAATTATATACGAAATCTGTACTTTGAGAAAGGCAAGAATATCGCAGAGATCTGCAGAATAACGGAAAGAGATTACCGCACGGTAAAGAAGTATCTTGAAATGGAAGATTTCAACGAGCGAACACACAAAGTGAAACGGTCTAACAGGTCTGATGTATTACGACCAATCATCCGTAAATGGCTGAGTGAGGATCAGAAGCGGCATCGCAAACAGCGCCACACAGGGAGTCGAATCTATGAGCGGTTGCTTGAAGAACATTCAAATATTCTTGCGGTTGCTGAACGGACCGTTCGACAGCTGGTTAAGGAGGAGAAGGAGAAACTGTTCGGGGGGCAACGCGCCTACCTAAAGTTGGAACATCCGGGTGGTGAAGCGCAAGTTGACTTCGGAGAGTTTCAGGGTTATGAGAACGGCAGCCTAGAAACATTCAATGAACTAATCCTGTCTTTTCCGAAATCCAATGCAGGGTTTGCAGTGGTAACCAGGAGTCAAACACGAGAAGCATTACTAGAGGCGTTAGTTCAGATATTTGACTACATAGGTGTAGTGCCTACAAAGATCTGGTTTGATCAAATGTCCACAGCAGCACTGCGAGTGAAGGATGAAAAGGGTCGAGTAAGAACTGCTGAAAAGGTTGCCCGGTTTTCATCACACTACGGTTTTAGCATCAAGTACTGCAACCCAAGCAGTGGTCATGAGAAAGGCAATGTCGAGAACAAAGTCGGAACGATTCGTCGGAAACTATTTGTTCCAGAGCCACAGATCGAAGATTTGGATCAATACAACAAACAGTTGCTGAAGCGGTGTTCAGAATTGATGGATGCCAAACACTACTTCAAGGACGTGCCTATTAAAGAGCTGTTTATGGAAGAGAAGTCACTGATGAAGCCGGTGACAAAGATTCCATTTGACACCTCACGTTACGAGTCGCGAAAGGTTAGTAAATATGGCCTTATAGAGTTTTCTGGCTCACGCTATTCTGTAAGTCCAAAGTACGTCGGATGCTATGTAACGCTTGAAATTAAGGCAAATAGCCTCATTATTCGTTCAAAAGACCATCATTACATCGATACACACCCCAGATTCTTCAAAAGTGGGCAAGAATCGATTCACTACGTCAAGTTTATTGACCTGATCAAAACACGACCAAACGCACTTAAATACTCTGGTCTCTACAGTATGCTTCCTCTGTCTTGGCAAACCTACTTGAGTTCACTTGAGAAAGAAGAACTTCGCCAATCGTACACAACGCTCAAAATGATCCTTCTAGAACATGACCTAGACTTTGCAGATCGTGTACTCAAAGAAACTTCCAGACATGGTCATGTATCGTCTGACGCCATGCTCATCACCTGTAAACGCCTGTCTGAAGACTTTTCTGCTTACGGCATGTCAATGAACCTGTCTTCGGACTTGCCTGGCTATACCATCAATATTGGAGCCTATGACACCTTGATGGGTGGTATTGCAGAATGAGAGACAAGATTGAGTATTACCAAAGAAACTTAAAAATATCTCATGCTCTAATGGATATCTATCCCACTATAGAGGCCGTGGATAACGAGACGTATCTGCTCCAACTTCTTAAAGAACTTTATGAAGAGCGTGAAGAAAAAAGACGGGCACGTAATCTAAGTAATGCGGGTTTCGGTGTGATGAAGTCCCTGCACGATTACAACTTTGCTGGTGTTCAGTTCCCAGATAAACTGCAAGTTCATGATCTCGATGGACTGTCGTTCATCAAAGAAAAAGAAAACTTAATTCTTTACGGATCTGTTGGAACTGGGAAAACCCATTTAGCAATTGCCTTAGGGGTGAAGGCCATTAACCGTGGCCAGCGCGTGGTTTTTTACCGAGTGCATGATCTTATTAATTTGCTCGAAGAAGCAAATCCTAGGAAGGTTGCACGGCTCTACAAAAAAATTCATCAAGCAGATCTGCTGATCCTTGATGAATGGGGCTATCTTCCACTCCATCAGGAAGGTGCGCGAATACTATTCGACATTATTTCCAGCTGCTATGAATCGAAGAGTGTCATCATCACAACCAACATCGAGTTCAGCAAATGGAAGGGCTTCTTGTTTGACGAGAAACTCACTGCGGCCATCATTGATCGCCTCATTCATCACTCTCATATGCTGATGTTTACAGGCAAAAGTTACCGCATGACTCACTCTTTAATGAAGTAAGTTTGTTGGTTTTGGCAATTGGATTTTTGACTGCCAAAAGTTGTATTTTCTAATTGCCAAACACACGGGGATAATAACCTATAGGTCTGTGAATCAATCCTGACCAGATGCGTTCCCATATTTTATATTCCTTAGGGGTGTTTCAACTCCTGCTATCTCAGGCATAATCGGTCATTAATACGGGGTTTACACTACGCCATCAACAGAAAAAGCAAAGCGATGGATTAATCAATAAACTATCGCTTTGCTCAATGCTATTTGAAGTCGACATATCTCTGGTTAACGTTCTGGCATCCACTCACTTATTAAGCCACGCATGTTGAGGCATGCTTAGTAGGCTATGATGTGTATTCCAAGTGGTACATTTAATGCGCTTAGGTTAGAAAGTGTTTCCTTAGAGAACAGAAATCCAAACTGATCTGTCTCGGTTCGGTAATAAATATTTACGCTCAGTGTAGCTTCATCAGAATCAATGATATGAGAGTAATCCGTGTTCGAAACAAGATGACCAGTAATATCCCGAAGCTTATTGTCGACCTCGTCGTCATCGTGGATTGGTATAACGTGAATCCATCTGTCCTTCTTTGATACTTTAAAAGGCGTAATCGCATCTCCTTTTCTAATACACGATGTGCATTCCATCTTCATTAGGCCTGCTATTCTACGAAAATCAAGTTTATTCCCAGCTACAGCTATAACTACTTCTCCTTGCATGGCAACCTCCTACTTCATTAGTTCCTTTAACTGCCGAGCATAGTCTAGAAGCTCTTTATAGGTGTAATTTTGATTTGGTCTCATTCCATCAGCAATCTTCATTTCATGTATGAAATTTCCAAAATCAGTTCTGTCTACACCTATTTGTTTCGCAGCATCACTGACCTGCTTCAAATCTCGCTTCCTCCCAAACATCTGAATATCCATCTTCAGAAGGCCATCCGATTTTGCTGCTCCCTCAGCCGCATTACTAGCTATCTTCGCAGTGTGCTCAACCATCTCATCGCC
>CAZVAO010000071.1:0-13119 GCA_964625175.1 uncultured Clostridiaceae bacterium | reverse complement strand
TCTTCACAAATCTTGTCGAACACTTCGTCGTCGGTCAGACCGTAGCCGCTGAAATCAAACCACATCACATAAGTACCTTGAGGGCGCTGCACTGTAACTTTCGGCATATTCTCTGCTACGTATTCGAGCACCCAGTCAATGGTACCATCCAGATAAACTTTGAGTTGGTCGAGCCAATCTTGGCCTTCATTATAAGCCGCAATTAAAGCAGCGCTAATAAACGGTGTCGTTTTATCCTGATAGCCACGGGTGAGTTCAAACTTCTCACGCAATTCAGCCGTAGGAATAACAAGATTTGTGCAATGCAGACCTGCCATATTAAATGTCTTATTGATTGCTGTACAGGAGATGATGTGATCGTTGTGCTCTGTTGTCGTTGCGATTGGCGTAAATTGATTGCCGCAACGCAACAAATCACCGTGAATCTCATCTGCCAGAATAATCACATCATTCTCATAACAAAGTTCTGCCATCTTTTTAAGCTCAGCAGGACTCCAGATGTTACCTGTAGGATTGTGGGGATTGCATAATACAAACATTTTATTATTAGGATCTTTAGCCTTTTGCTCAAAATCAACCAAATCCAAGGAATAGATGCCATCCTCGCAGATCAAATTATTATTAACGACCTTGCGATTCGCATTTCTTACTGTGTTGGCAAAAGGACTGTATACAGGAGGTTGGACAATAACGCCGTCCCCTTCTTCAGTAAATGCGCGCACACCAACGTATAACGCTTTGCTTGTTCCAGCTGAATAGACAAGTTGCTCTTCGGGAATATCCCAATCGTAATGGCGCTTAAACCAGCCTTGAATCGCCTCAATGTATTCGGGCGTCGTGATGGAATAGCCAAAAATACGATTATCGGCGGTGCGCTTGATCGCTTCTACAACTGGCTGGGGAACCGGTAAATCCATATCTGCAGTGAATAGTGGAATGGACTGCTCGTCGAAATGCTTGAAGCGTCCCATTTGAATCATTCGTGCACTACCATCCCATTTAGTTGAACCTGTTCCCCTGCGGTTGACAATCTCATCAAAATTATATTTCATTTTATGCCTCCAGATTTTCTTTCCCGTCAATTGTACGAAATCGATGTGCGTATGTAAACCTATTTTTGCAAACAGAACAGCTGAATTGCACATAAAAGCAAAAGCCAAAGGTGGCTCTGGGCCAACCTCTGGCTTTGTTTAGCTATCAGAAATGCTGAATATTAACCGATATAGCCGGCTTTTTTCAGAATCTCTTCTGTTTTATGAGCATCCGCTTTTGCAACCATGATGACAGGACCGGTACAACCCATGCCAGTTTCAGCATAGATGCCCGCTTTCCAAACCACCTTGGCAGCATCATCGAGATCTAGGATTTCAATACCAGGAATCTCTTCATCCACGATATTTTTCGTGGGGACTTTCACTTCTTCCTCCGAGACCTCAGCAACTGGCTTCTTCGGAGCGGTAATCGCGGCGAACCCTGCTCTACAGGCTTCTTCGAATTCCGCTTTTGCAACTGCTGGTAAATTGCCTCGAGCGACTTCTGCGGCAAACTCGATCGCATTAGCAGCAACTGGCGCTCCAGAGGCACGGGACAGAATCAGAACGATACGACCGTAGTCAATACCTACACCTGGACCATAGCTATGACCAGTAGCCTCATAGTTGCCCCCTGTGCTATAAGATGAGAACATCTTCATTAAGACATTACCTGTTAGCGAATCCATCACCATGACATCAGGTGATGCCGCGAGCAAATCATTTCCGCGCATCACTGCGCCACCATCTGAACGTAAAGATTCAGCCCAGGTAAAGTTGTAGCCATTGGCCTTCATTTTATTAAGGGCGCGTTCAACCGCACGGGCACCATCAATGTTGAGAATACCAACTGTTGGATTAATAATACCAGCCGCTTTGGCTGTAGCAATACCGTATATTGCATTTTTAACCATTGCTTGAATTCGATCCGTAGAAGAAGTTCCCGTGGTCGTGGCAATGAATAAATCCTTACCATTCGCTGGAGCCTCAACTCGACCCACAGTGGACACACCAATGGGGAAGCTATAATGCATCGTGACACAAGCGCTAATCACACCGCTATCCAATAATTCTTCCATTTTTGAATATTGCTCTTTTTCATTAGCTACTTCATAGATCTTTAATGTTGTCTCCATTGGTTTGCCGATGCAAACAACTTCAAGGTCAGGGTTCTCGCGGTGAGCAATTTCTGCTCCACGTAATAATTCTGCAGGTCCATGCTCACTACCGAGCAGAGTGATTCCTATGCAGATTTTCTTGCCGAATTCGCCAGTTTCAATGGCATCAGCAATTTCGTGTAAGACATCTCTTAATAATTTTTTTATTGCTAAATCAGACATTACGGGCCCTCCCGTCTTATTCTTCGGTGCCAACCAGGCTATTACCCAAGTTACGCATCGCTTCAGCAATCATCTTGCGGATATCTTCGCGAGCAATGCCTTCAACTGCAGAGCCTTCGCCATTATTCGCCTCAAAGATAAATGAAACACCGTCAAATAGATTTGTCATTCGTGCTAGGAAAAGACTTCCTTTGCCAATAATCATGGCTCGCGTAATCTCACCATTCATAATGGCATCGCGACCAAATCCAATATAGGGAACACCAGAAGGAATATGGCCTTGTGTTGGTGCCCAACCAGGCATCCCGTGTTTTTTAACAAAATTCATTAAGTCTTTGCGATCAAGGTCACCGCGTTTAACGCCAAGCGCAGCGATCATTTTATAGTTTGCTGTTGGGACATCGCCCGCGCCTGCAGGTTTTGTGATCTCAGGGTTTTGCATTTCGACACTATACTTATCAACATCCGTGATCTTGAGACCAATGCGATCAAGTGGATCTGTAACGATTGCGGAGGTTACATTCTGAGGAGAAGCACCAGATGAAATTTTGTGGCGCCCCATGGCGTCTGTGCGCACAACTGGGCTCACCCCATCATCTTCACCAATCAAAATCGCGAATGTTCCTAAGCAATTCTCTAGCACGGGAACGCCTTTTTTGACGTGGTCGCGAGCATTCATACCCAATTTCGCAGTAGCACCACCCGCAACAACCACAACATTTTTGTAAATGCCAGAGCTTACAAGAGCGGTCGCATTAATGAGCCCATGAGTTGGTCCTGCACAGAATCCACGCGTATCCGACCCCGTTGCATTGTCTAATCCACATAACTCACCGATGGCCTTAGCGAAGTTACCACCACCACGCTGATTCATATCACCGCAAGCTTCTTCAGACGTCTCGATTACATACTCAATTTCAAGCGGATCAAAACCTGTTTTGCCCAATAAGTTACGCAGGGCAACAACACCGGATGCTTTAACAACCATATTTTCAAACATAATGTGTGAATTTAAATTTGTATCAGAATCATGTGCCTGCTTAATACAGCCAACCAAATTCCCTTGATACACAAGGGGATCCGCCTTATGACCGTCAACAGCTTTTTTGATATCACTTAACTCAAAGCCATTACCCATTCCGGCAATCTCTTCGTCATTATAAAGGGGATGAGCGGTTAGCGCCTCTTTGACATCGGCAAGGAAGGCTTTTTCAATCATCACCAAGTCAAAAGAATCGCTAATGCGTAAAACACCAATAAACTCGTTAAGGGGCATGATTTCGCCAAACTTACCGTCTCGACTCGCATTTTCTACACCATTTTCATACCAAGGCTGAGGCATTTCACCGAGTGCTTCAGGCGTAATATTGCCGATGTAACACTGGTTTGCGGGATAGGCAACTGTCTCTTCAAACGACTGCACACTGTTCATCACGGCGGCGAATAGATCTGAATCAGGATTAGAGCGACGCTCTCCAGTTAGAGTTGTACCATGGGTATTAATCATGTCATTGGCATGGATCAAGGCATACCCTGCGCCTTTAATTACAGCTTTAGGCATATTAATTTCCTCCGTATAATTCATGATAAACAAATAATGGGCAGTGCCTCCACCACCCATTATTTTTTAACTGTTATGTTTAGTTTTCAAATACTGTTTGGTCGGTTACTTCGGTTTGCAAAGCTACAAGAGCTCTGTCGACTAATTCACGTCGCAAACTCTTTGCTTCAGCAGCACTTAACTTAGGGTTACCCAATGGGTATGGAATGGCAACTGTTGGAACAATACGATTCGCCCCTACCGTCATCGAGATCGGTACGACCGTACACATATGCACAACAGGGATACCCGCTCTTTCAATTTCTTTAACCATCGTTGCACCGCAACGTGTACAGGTGCCTCACGTAGAGGTTAAAATAACGGCATCAACGCCATCTGCCAATAACTCTTTAGAGAATTCATTAGCAAATTTCTTAGCACTGGCAACAGCAGTACCATTGCCGACTGTTGAGTAGAAATAACGATGTAATTCGCCGATTACGCCTTCATCTTCTAAGTCACGCAATACATCTACTGGTAATACACAGTCAGGATCTGCATTGGCATAAGTTGGGTCGTAGCCACCATGGGCGGTCTCATGACTATCTTCTGTTAATTCATCTAAAGAAGCGATGTCATATTTGCCATACTTGGAAGCAGAAGAAGATTCAATATGATCAGGATTATGCTTAGGCACAATACCACCAGAAGTAACTAAGGCAATTTTAGCGTGGGCCATATCTTTAACTGCAGGATTGGGCGCAACACGATCAAAATTAGGCATTGGATATTCTGTAACAATCTCTTCACCTTTTAATTTGGCGAGTAGCATATCAACTGCACGCTTTGAGCCGCGCTCAGCTACAAATGTATTCACACGAACACCGCGTGGCATATAACCTTCTTCGGCAGGTGTACCCATGGGCTCACCTGACATCAGCTTAAGTGCTAATTTTGCGATAGCAGGTAATGCTGTGCGCATACCAGCCGCACTATTTGTAGTTTCAACCATATAGGCATACTTCTTAAACATATCTACGCCTGGATTTTCAGGATACATACCTGTAACGACAGGAATATTTAATGTCTCAGTAACTGCTTTAGCTACAGCGCCACAAGCAACACCATATCGACCAGCATTAAAAGCGGGACCAGCGATAACAAAATCAGGGTTAAAACTAGCAATCATTTCAACAACCTGCTCTGCTGCACTATCCATATTTTCACCAAAGTAAGTATCGCCGCAAATAACGGTTCCAACTACTTCTGCTTTATCTTTTAGTAAACGACCAGCTGCTGCAGATGGACCAATACCACCCTCGTGTTTTTGAGGGGCAATATCCGCCTTATCTTCACCGCCGATTTGACCAAAGAACTGGTTTAGATACCAAACGACTTTGATTTTTTCGGTCACAATGTAGTCCTCCCTTCGCATTTAAGGTGTTTTAACACCCTAAACCAAATTACAAGTTATATTTACTTCCGTCGTTACGGAACTGTTTAACTTCAGCCATGATCTCGTCAACATCGAGAACCATTTCCATCATGCTGATTTGCTCGTCCCAAATTTCTTCGTCAAAAGAATCTTTAAGCTCTAAAACGTGATAAACACTAAGACCTAATTCAACACCAGCTAAAGGACCAGCAAATGTAGGATCGCCTACGGTTACGGTTTCAGCAGCTAAACCAGAAGCTTCTGCTTCGGCTCCACCTAATACAACAACAATATTTTCTGCGCCGTGCTCCTCAACGAGGGCAATAATGCGAGCTTGGATCTCTAGATCCATCGCACCTGCGGCTGTTCACACAAAACACTCAGTGGATGAGAATACAACTTCGGCTTCAGTTGGTTTGAAACATTCTTCGATTGCTGGACCGGGAATACCATCACGATCGCCAACAATTACGATTTTTTTACCAATATAATTCATGGGAATACCTCCTAATATATTTTTGATGTACTTAATAACCGCGAGCTGTCATTTTATTGAAACCCAACTCGTTTGTAGCACCAGTGATGGCTTGAATCTCTACTGTGATGCTTCCGTCAGCCTGTAAACTACCATCAAAACCCCCAGCGATTGTATCAGCAGGAGCGGTATCGCCAATAATGCGATCCATAGGTGGTAAAGTGATGACTGCGTTAGCGTTACCTGCAGTTACAACGGCGTCGGCTAAAACATTAGCGTCAGCTAAAGATTGAGAAGCACCGTCACGACCGGCGTACTCATCTGTAATCAGAACGGTTTTAACACCCTTCTTCTCTACTTTGACACAGTTCATGATCAGGTCAGCATCGGGATTGCCAAAGCCTTCCTCAGAAATGATTGCCCCGTCAGCTCCCAAGAACTCAACAAGTTTAGCAACCATGTTAGATGAACGCTGTTTGTCGGCTAAAGTAACATTTTCATTAGTAACGACACAGCCCATGAAACAAATTTCTTTGCCGTGTTTCTCTAATAAATCATAGATGACTGGACTATTTTGATGATGGAACGTTGTGTTCTTGTCACAAGCGGATACACAGTTGCCACTCACGATTGCACCATCCATTACTTCGGTTGGATACATAAGGGTTGGAACAATTTGCTTGACGTCCACACCATAGAAGTAGGTGTCATGCATTAAGCCTTGGCTCTGCAGCATGTACACATAAACAACTTTTGGTAAATCGGGATACTTAGCTACATTTTCAAGCAATGGGCCGACATCATAAGTTGTAATTTCATCTGGCTCAACATTTTTACCAGCTTGGCCAATATAAGCAGCAGCTTTGAGGCCGAGGGTGCGTAATGCAGCTTCGTGAATGTGTTGTTTCGTTCCATCAACTGGATTAACCGTAATCACGATGTTGTTTGTATGAGCAAATGGTGTGTAGTCACTAGCAGGACCGGTCATATCGATAATTCCCTCTTGGAAACCCACAACTTTACCGGTTGTAACAATCGCAGCCCCTTTAAGAACATGGGTGCGGCCAGAACCTACTTGGTCTAATTTGCTAACGAATCCGGGAAATACTCCACCTTCACCATTGACTTTAACACGGGGTTCAATAACGTCTTTGACAGGCATAATTCGGATTGATTCACCTGGGCGAGCCAATTCAACATCGACACTAGCAAGACGATTATCGTCACTTAATAAAGCAATAAGCTCATCTTTATTGACAAATAGTATATGGTTTTTAACTTCTGTGGCACTGCCAAATTGAACATCTTCAATATGGATATTGCCTAATTCCAAACGCATAACCAGTCACCTCCTGTTTTCACTATGTGATTACCCTCTTTGAGGGTATAATCATTATTTTCTTGGGTTACTAACCGAGCAACTCAACGATTTTTGCTTCAACTGCTTCAGGTGTGATATCACCAGTAAGCTCTGCCTTTTTCTCTCCACCAAGATAGAAAGCAACTACAGGTAAGCCCATTACTTTTTGACCAATAGCAACACGACGGGCTTTAGTGATATCTAAACCACAAAACTTCATCTGATCACCATATTTCTCACCTAATGCTTCAACGTGAGGTTTAAGTGCTTTACAAGGCTCGCATTTAGGGCTCCAATAATCCACCAAAACCCAACCTTCGCCTTCTAATACTTCTGAATTGAAATTTGTTTTATCTAATACTAACATCTACAACACCTCCTTCTCCTTTATTTATTAAATCTTTGAACCGAACTATAGAGACTTGACTTTATTAACTAGAGCTTCAGTAGTGATCTCTTCGGCAGAGATGGTTTCAACTACTTGGCCCTTATTAAACAATACGACTGTTGGAATCGCTGTAATGTTGTAACGTTTAGAGATGCGCTGATTGCGATAGGTGTCAATTTTGACCAATTTAGCTGCATCGCCAAGTTGCTCAATTGCATCTTCAATACCAGGCATAGCGGACATACTCTCTTCACTCGCTGGACTCCAGAAAGCGACGATTACAGGTACTTCAACATCCATTACATCTTCCACAAAATTCTCTTCTTCATGGATATACTTCTCAGCAACCGTTGCAGCAGTAGCACCATCACCAGCAGCGGTGACCACTTGACGTAAGTATTTTTGGATGCAATCACCAACACCATAAACACCATCTTTATTGGTCTCATGAGTCATTGGATCAACGATTAAGTAACCACGTTTGTCTAATTCTAAAACGCCTTCAAACATAGCAGTACGAGGAACAGTTCCAACAAATACGAATACACCGTTGGTTTCTAAATTGCTTTCCTCACCTGTTTTAATATTTTTAACTTTCACATATTCAACAATGCCATCACCAGCGATTTCAGTGATTGTAGAGTTCCAAACCCAAGAAAGCTTAGGATGTTTAAAGGCACGGTCCGCAACAACAGGTGTTGCGTCCACTTTACCTTCTTCATGGATGACAATTACCGTTACGGTTTCTGCAAATTTTGTTAAGTACATCGCTTCTTCAATAGCAGCATCACCATTACCCAGAACAACGACGTCTAATTCTTCAAAGAAGTCAGCGTCGCAGGTTGCACAGTAAGAAACCCCTTTACCACGGAGTTCGCGCTCACCAGGAATCCCTAATACACGAGGTTCTGCACCAGTCGATACGATAATTGATTTCGCTTGATAGTCGCCACCACGAGCGTGAACCGTCTTAATAAAGCCTTCAGCCGTGATGCCACTTACTTCGTCTTTAATGAATTCTGTACCAAACTTCTTAGCATGTTCGGCCATTTGAGCCATTAATTCAGGGCCAGTTGTATGAATCGTACCAGGCCAATTCTCAATTTCTTCAGTTGTTGCAGCTTGACCACCAATAACACCCTTCTCAATAATTGCAACAGAGAGCTTAGAGCGACTGGCATATAGAGCGGCAGTTAATCCACCTGGGCCTCCGCCGATGACAACTACATCATAGATTTTTGACATTTTGTTTCCTCCTAATAATATTTCTAGTGAACAACTAAACTTGCCAGGGCAGAATCCAATAGACTCTGATCAATAACTTGAAAATCCTCTTGGATTTTTTCTGGCCATTTTGCTGTTGGCTTATCTGCCAACATTTTGCGGGTAACCGTTATTGCGGCTTCAATCATCTTAAGCGAATCCCCATCATAACCCTGACTTTTCTCACTAATAATGATTGATTTATAAGGTGTTTCGTTAGGCTTTACACTGCCTGCTAACGGATGTGTTAGCAGCTTGTGGCCTGCATGAATATAATCACGAACGCAAATGAGCACATCCCAATACGTTCCATCTACAGCTTCAACATCTGGATAATTATCAATCACTAGAGGATTATTACTGATTACAATAATATTGCGACTTCCCATGCGTCGAGCACCCCCTCGTTTATTGAAAAAAATAGACAGAACAGCAATGTCCATTGCCACTCTGTCTTTTAACCTGAGAGATTAACTCCTTCGGTGTTATATACATAACTCTCCAGAGAGCTGTCCTTAAACGGTCCTTTTGCCTGAGAGATTCTAGCATTTTTGGAGGTAATGCTATTGCTCCTTCGGCGCCTCTTACGAGGTCTCTCCCATTTAATTCAACCAGCTACTATATAATGTTTATTTAATTTAATTTACTGCGCTATTATTGTATACAATATCCGTGCACCTTGCAAGGTCAAATTGGGTATATATTGGTCTATTTCGCATAAATATTCGTGCAATGCTGCTCCAATGCCACCCGTTAGCACAACATACAAATTTCCCTGCTCTTTTTTGATGCGTTTTATCATTCCATCAACCAATGCGCAGTAGCCATAAAAGATGCCAGACTGGAGACATGCTACCGTTGTAGTATTTATCACCTTTGCAGTTGGTTCAAATGGAATGAGTGGCAATAATGGCGCTTTCTCAATTAAGGCATCTAAAGCTAACCGCATTCCAGGAACAATGGTTGTTCCACGGTAACAGCCATCCGCTTCAAGCACACAGAACTTTGAGGCTGTTCCTAGATCGACACTTAAACACTTCTTCTTAAGCAAATGATGGTTGGCTATGGCGTTGACATAGAGGTCAGCACCTAACTCAGCTGGATTCACGCCTTCTTGAGCAAAGTAGACACCCGTCTCAAAGGATCGATCGTCCGTAGTGAAGATCCGACTAGCTGAAAATCCTACTTCTAAGAGATATTCACGTAGCTCCCTCTCAACTTGTGGTACAACTGAGACAATCATTATATCCTGGGCTTGAGGGAAGCCTTGTATGGCTGCCCGCCATTGACTAGATGCATAAGTTAGAACACGTTTTTGGGCAATTAAGTCGTCTTCATGAAATAATCCCATCACGATATTGGAATTCCCGATATCAATTGCTAGTAACACGGAATAATCCTCACACGACACAAATCGAATGATCGGCTTGTGCTTTAACTTTGCCGATGACATGAACTAGAATATTTTGCGCTTTATATGCCTCTAAGATGGCACCCAGCTGATCTATATCAACGGCTGCAAGTAAACCACCTGAGGTTTGGGGATCATATAGTATGTCCACCAGATTCTCGGGTATTTCTGTACTAATCACTACTTTATCCGCTAGGTAGCTTTGATTACTATAGCCCCCTACTGTTACAAATCCCATATCAGCCATTTCTAAAGTCTGTGGGAGAAGTGGCACAGCATCTGCCGTAATTTCTATCGTGACGTTACTCGCTTCAGCTAATTCATAAGCATGACCCAAAAGACTAAATCCCGTCACATCCGTAACCCCACGTACGTTAAAGCGATGCAAGATATCTGCCGCATATTTATTGAGTGTGATCATACTTTGATGATAGATTTCAACGCTTGCTGGATCCACCAAATCTGCCTGAATGGCGGAGGCGATAATACCTGTCCCAATAGGTTTGGTTAAAATAAGCACTTGACCTTCCTGGGCCAAAGCATTACTCCAGTAACGCTGAGGGTGAACGATTCCTGTCACACTCAGACCATACTTAGGCTCTTCATCTTCAACAGTATGCCCTCCAAGCAACACAACGCCAGCCTCGATCATTTTATCGGCCCCACCATCAAGAACTCGCCGCAGGATGCCATTATCCAAACAGCTTAATGGAAATCCCACAATATTTAGTGCAGTAAGTGGCTGTGCCCCCATGGCGTAGATATCACTTAGTGCGTTAGCTGCTGCAACTTGTCCAAATAGAAAAGGATCATCGACAATTGGTGTGAAGAAATCAATTGTTTGTACAAGAGCCTGTTCCGCATTGATTTGATAAATGCCAGCATCGTCAGAGGTTTCCAGTCCAACCAAAACGGCGTCGTTGGTTATTCTATTAATCCCATCCAGTGTATGTGCGAGGTCCGCCGGACCAATTTTACTTGCTCAGCCGCCGCCTTTAGTCAGTGCCGTCAGCTTAATCGTATTATCCATTATCGATCACCTTCTATAATCATATTCCAAAATGCCATGGCTGCCTTTGAGGTTTCACCTGTACTTACTATTGCCATTGAAAGCTTCCTCTCCAAAGGCAAGCCTATCATAGCAATTTTTTGTACCTGGCGCAATGCCAAGGCATCAGCAGCCGCTAATTCAGAAACGAAAGCACACCCCCCGCCATTTCTTACCGCTTGAATCTGTGGAATAACACTACTATAACTCCCTACGACATTTAAGTCTTCAATGTTAAGCTGTGCCTCTTTAAAGTGTTGGATAACTAGATTTGCCGTAGCAGATCCCTCTGTTCGTCTGAGCAAAGGAACTTGTTCGGCGATTAAACCCGCAAAACTAGCTTGACCTTTGAAATCAAAATGAATAGGCGCAATAAATATAATCCTGTCCTCTTTAATCATTTTTATATTTAAACGATCATTGCTAATAGGCTCCCCTAAAGCCGCTAAATCTACCGCACCTGACAATAGTGAATCGACAGCCGAGCGGCTATTATCAATCTTTAATTCTACTTTTACAGCGGGATAAACCTGTTGAAAACGATTCAGAAGTTGCGGCAAAATAAACATCCCAGGAATATTACTTGCTGAAATGCGTAACTCGCCACGAATTCCCAACGCATTTTGCAAAATTGAGGCCTTTGTTTTACTGATTCTCACTTCTAAATCATTACCCAATAACAATACCTCCCGACCTGCATCGGTTAGTTCAACGCCGCGCGTATTGCGCATCAACAAACGGCTTCCAAAATACTCTTCTAAGGAAGCGATCTGCATACTGACTGCAGGTTGACTGAGCCCAAGTTCACGGGCGGCAGCAGTTAAACTACCTCTTTCAGCAACTATTTGCAATGTCTTGAGCACTTCAATATTCATAAGATCACCTCGTTGTATAATACCTACAATATACCCTAGAAATGCAGAAAACTCAATAAGTGCATTCTATACCTAACCAAAGCAGAGCTTATATACCTAAGGGGTTAGTGGTTTGGGGTTCGGGTGAAGGATGGTTTAATAATCGCTTCGCTTTTGCTCTTCGATTGCTAAAACAGTTCCCCCAGACACTTTATAAATAAGCATTTGCATTTCAAAGTGGTTGGTAAGTTGGTCGGTTAGTTAGGGCATCAACGTGCTGGTTTAGACTTAATACGCCATATACTGAAGAAAAGTCCTGTGGATAGTCGTTCTCATTTGACTATGTAGATCAGTTGGTCATCTTTCAGTTGGTCAGGGCATGAACATAATACCTTTCAGCAACAATTGTTAATAACCAGAAGAGTATCAAAACCACTGTTTAACCAATGGTACACCATTATTAGACGGTGATGCATTTTCATAATATTTAACGAAGCGAGATGTGGACAAAAACCCCCATAGGCAAAGTTGTGAGTTGAATATGAGCATCCTTACTTGCAAACGAGTAAGATAAAGGATTACTGCTGTTTGAACGCGCTATTGGTAAGGGAGAATGAATATCAACATGGCGCGTGAGTTCAGTAATCCCTTACTCGCTAATCAACCTGCCCTGTACGCAGTCTTCTTAGGAGCCTTGCCCTGTAGCAGAATCCTTACGTCGCTCCGCTCCCTAAGGCTGCATGCAGGGCTTGTGCGACGTGGGAATCTGCTACAGGGCCTAATCGGCGAATCTCAACTCAAACTTTAGCCTATTATTAGTAGTTATACTGAGGAGCGCTCGCTCAACGTAAGCATCTTACTGCACAGCCAGCCATTTTACTATTCTCGAAAAGCTAAATACAAAAAGAAAATTCCCGCTGGTAAAGTTTGTTTTGACTATGCACTCATCTACCAGCCTAAGTGGAAGATGAGGA
>CAZVAO010000070.1:0-13332 GCA_964625175.1 uncultured Clostridiaceae bacterium | reverse complement strand
GATCTATTGAACGGTCTTGTCGAGTAACGGCAGGGTCGTTTTCTGTTCTGGCAGAATGAAGGGGAGGGTGCTAGCTCAGATCATTGTTCTCTGGTAATTATGTGCATTCTTTAAATATGACATAATCGTGTCATATTTAAAGATTAATGTAAAACAGTTCTATAATCTTGGCTTGATGTAGGGATGTCTGCTTTTCAGCGACCAAGTGCGTCAGTACAAGTGATTCCATAAAATGTATGAAATAGCAGGAATTAAGTGGAATATATCGAAATATATATGAGATATGCAGTTGGATAAGTCGCACACAAATAATGACACACAGGCGCTACATAAAGGAGTCGTTATGAAAACATTTGCATTCATAGTAATTTTCATTCTATGTTTCACAGGCTGCAGCCTAACAGTTACTGAGGAACCGAATGATCCTATCGAGTATCTGGAGCGTCCGACGATTACTTTTACAACAGGTTATGCTTACAATGATCAGAATGTACTGGTTGGGAAAGCGGTTGAAATAACGGAAGATTCTTTCGGGGCTGTTGGGCGTAATATTTTTCTGGAGATTGCTTTCCACAGCAACATAGACGTTGGCGAAATTGCAGAACTCATTCAGCTGGATGGGCATGACGATTATACTGTTACGGGCCACCGAGCTAAGAGGAACACAATCAAGTTGATGGCACGTGATGTTGAGTATGGAAAAGCCTATCGACTACACATCCCTAGTGAAATTAAGGATCTAGCAGGTCTTTCTCTTGAAGGCAATAGTGAAGTTGACATCGTGATGAATCAGATGCCGATGGTCTTTTCAATGGGCGAAGATCATCACCATTTATTCTAGAAAGCATATTTCAATCAATCACCCAATACATGATGAGGATAGCAGGATACTCATTAATAATAGCGAAATTTTAGTTATAGCGATAAATATTAATCAGGAGGCATTATATGAACAGAGAACTGACAAGTAATTCAATCATGTACATTGATCTGCAGAAGGTTAAAGGTAATATTGAGAAGATCCGTAGGCACATTGGCCCAGATGTGGAGCTGATGGTGACCATGAAGTCCTATGGTTATGGTCATGGGATGGTTGAGCCTGCGCTATATATGGCTGAAGAATGTGGCGTAAAGAAATTCGCAACGGCGGCCTTATCCGAGGCGTTGGAATTGCGGGAAGCGGGCATCAAGTGCATGATTATGACCTTTGGTGGCGTTCCCCATACGGGTGTTTCTGCTTTAGTTGCCAATGATATTGTAGCAACTCTCTACGATTATGAATTTGCTAAATTGATTTCGGAGGAATCTGTCCGCCAGAATAAGATTACCAAATGCCACATCAAGATTGATACTGGCATGAGACGCATCGGTGTCCATGTAGGTGCTGAATTACAAGACTACGTGGATTTCGTCAAAGCACTTCCAGGCATCGAAATCGAGGGGGCCCTCACTCAACTGGCTTCTCCGGATGAGCCCAGCCATGCCTTTAATAGGGAGCAATTGGCAGAGTTTGATGAGGCCATAATTCAGATGAAGGCCTCTGGTCTCAATCTTAAGTATCTTCATACAGCGAACTCAGGTGCAACCGTGCGACTACCCGCCAGCTACTACAATATGGTGCGCCCAGCGGCCTTAATCTGGGGGTACGACACATCACCTGGTGAATACAATCGGCTGGGCCTAGAGACTGTTATCAGCTGGAAAGCCTATGTGACGAATGTGCGTGATGTAGCAAAAGGCGAATCCGCTAGCTATTCGAAGTTCTTCAAGCCGCAGTGCGATTCCAAGGTCGCCATCATGAGCTTTGGCACAGGTGATGGCTATTTGAAACATATTATAACTAAAGATGCCAGCAAGAATCCCCAAGTGATCATCAATGGGCGTAAATGTCCGATTATAGCGATCAATATGGATCAAACTTTTGCTGATGTGACCAATGTCCCCGTAGTGAAGATTGGTGACGAGGTCTGGATCTTCGGTAAGCAGGGAGATGTGGAGGTTGGCGTCATGGATGTATCCGCTATTGGCGGTGCCTCCGACAGTCACATTTTAGGAAATTTAACATCCACCCGACCTTATCGTGTTTATCTGAAATAAAACATCAGGGGCCATCGTACTTAAGCATTATGCGATGGCCTTTTTTCGTAGTTGGCATGGAGACGGGTTCCGTTGCTTAAATCCTATTTTGCGAGAGGGCTCTATCGAAGAACGAAAGATGCGGATGTCTTGTTGTATGTATGCGTTTTCTTCTAGAGCAGATTCGGCGGACAAGGTACCTGTCCCCTTGTCTAAAGAGCAGTAGCATTAAACTAGTCCTTTGAGATGGGTTAATTCTGCTATATAATAAAGGAATCTAAACAATTGAAGGAGGAAAGGTAATGCTTAATATTAAAATTATGTCTGACCCGATCTGTTGGGTATGTTATGTGGCGATTACTGCGATGGATCAGTTACAGAAGGAGTACGATATCGAAGTGGAGTGGCTCAACGTTAATGCCCATCCGCATTTCGGTCGAGATGGCGAGGGCATCAGTCAAATCGAATATCGAGGTTCTGTTGAAGCCTATCAGCTCCGCCGTCAAAGCGTTAAAAAGGTCGCTGAACAGTACGGGATTTATTTGCCTTATAAAGAGTATGTCCCTTCGCCACAACGCGCATTGAATGCAATTTATGAGGCCAAGGCAATGGGACGAGGTGGCGCTTTCAAGCGTTTGATCATGGATAAGCATCATCGCTATGGCGAAGACATTGGTAGCTTGACGGTTATTGAGGATACAGCTCGTGAGCTCGGTTTAGATGAAGTGCGCATCTTAGAGGCTGTCAAGAACTCAACACACGATAGCATCATCGCTCAAACGACCGCACGCGCTCATGAATTCGGGATGAAGGAAGCGGCTTCAGGCGTTATGCTCATCGATAATCAGCATTTTATTGAATCCCCATTTAGAGATATTAATGAATTAAGGAAGCTTATTGAGCAATACTTGGTGTAAGAATTCCACTAAGCGGTGGCCTGTATAAAAGGAGAAAAGCATGAATATTAAAATCCTATCTGATCCGATATGCCCAATCTGTTTCCTATCGATTGCGGTAATGGATGAGTTGATGAAAGAGTATGATATCGAAGTGGAATGGATCAATGTCAATGCCCATCCGCATTTTGGCGATGGCATCAAACTATCCGTCTATAAGGAGTCTTATGACGGTTATCTTGAGTCTAAGAATCGCTACAAAGGGATTGCCCGCGAATTTGGACAGTATATCCCGTTTCAGGATTATATCCCGTCACCACAACCGGCATTGAATGCAATCTACGAAGCTAAAAAAGTAGGACGGGGCGGAGCCTTCAAACGGTTAATCATGAATAAATACCATGTGCACGGCGAGGATATCGGTGATATGGTGGTGATTCTTGATACGGCTCGCGAGTTGGGAATCGATGAGGATCGTATTCGCAAAGCGGTCGAAGAAGGCCGCCATAATCAGTTGATTGCCCAGAATACCGCAATTGCCCACCAGTTTGGGATGAAAGCGGCAGCCTCAGGCGTTATTGTGATTGATGACAAAGAATTTATTGAAACGGCCTTTCGCGCACCAGGCAACATGAGAGGCATCATTGAGCATTATTTTTCAAACTAGTCCCTCATACCCATAACCTTATGACCCTCGGTAGGCATACCGGGGTTTTCTTATTGACAAACAGAAGTGATAGTATTACCATGATATTATCAAATGAATACGATGTTGTTGGGAGGTAGAATTATTGAAAAACAAACAGATGATAAATGAACGAGGCCAGACAGAAGCCGAATTTCTAGCGGCTTATGACAGTAGTCAGTATCGAACCCCATCTGTGACAATCGATATTTTGCTTTTTGCGATTGCTGAGGGGCAGGCCCATGATTATAGGCAGTTACCAGATCAATCCTTACAGATTTTGTTGATTAAACGAAGAGACCACCCTGAGATTGGGAAATGGGCAACTCCCGGGGGCTTTGTAAATTTCGATGAAGGACTGATTGCGGCGGCTCAACGCGAATTAGCGGAGGAGACGGGCGTAGCCGATGTCTACCTCGAGCAGCTCTATACCTGGGGTAAGCCCCAGCGTGATCCGCGCACCAGAATTATTAGCGTTGCCTATTTAGGGCTTGCCCAGCGGGCCAGAATGCATATTCGTGCGGGGGATGATGCGGCTGACGCTCAGTGGTTTAATATTGAGTTTCATGAAGTGGATAGTGTTCAAACTGGAACCACCTTAGAATTGCATTTAACAAATGACAGCCATCAGTTACATGCAACACTTTCTAATCCCCAAAAAGTGCAGACAATTGTGGAAGAGGGGTGGTCTATTGATTCAGAATCGATTGCATTTGATCATGCCCTACTCATTGCCTGTGGCTTACAACGGTTGCGCAATAAAATTGAATATACGGATATTATTTTCAACTTAATGCCTGAATTGTTTAGCCTAACGGAGTTGCAACAAGTGTACGAGGTGGTGCTAGGACGACCTTTGGCAAAGGCCAATTTCCGACGCAAGATTGCTGACTTAGTTGTCGAGACCGGCGAGAAGCAGGCAGCAGTGGGGCACCGTCCAGCAAAACTCTACCGTCGTGCCTCGGCACGGGAATCTATTAAGGAGGTTGCCAATGACTTATAAATTATCTACAAATTTTCTACTTACAAGTAGCGAGACCTTGCAGGACATCAGCAGCATGCTTGACCAACGCCCCGCCCTTGCTCTGGCAGATTTACCAGCCTCAAATACCGCTTTATTAATTGTCGATATGGTCAATGGCTTTGCTAAAGAAGGGGCTTTATATAGCCCACGTATTGCGGAAGTGATCCAGCCGATTCGCGAATTGATGGTTAAGACTCAGAGCGCTGGGATAAAGTCGGTAGTTTTCACGGATTACCATCCAGCCAACTCACCTGAATACGATGCGTTCCCTGTCCATTGCTTGGCGGGCACCGCAGAGTCTTCAGTAGTAAGGGAACTGCAGGAGGTCGGGCATTATGATTGGATTCGCAAGAATTCCACCAATGGTTATTTAGAAGAGGATTTCCAGAAGTGGCTGGCCACACATGACGTGAATCATTTTATCATCGTGGGGGATTGTACGGATATTTGCATTATGCAGCTAGCACTCACCCTGAAAACGCATTTTAACCGCTTGAACCGCGCATCACGCATCATTGTTCCACTCAATGCAGTGGAGACCTATGATTTGGGGAGCCATTCTGCTGAATTGGCGAATGTAATGGCCTTGTATTTTATGCATAACGGCGGTGTAGAAATCGCTCGTGCAATCGTATAAAGAGAAGGGTGATCACGATATGTTAAATTTTAATCATTCCCTATTAATCGATTTTTATGAGTTAACGATGAGCAATGGTTACTTAGAGCGCGGGGAAGCTGATAAGATTGCTTGTTTCGAGATGTTCTTCAGGAAAATTCCTGATAAGGGTGGCTATGCCATTATGGCTGGTATTGAGCAACTCCTTATTTATCTAAAGGATCTCAAATTCACTGCAGATGATATTATATATCTGCGGCAAAGAGGGATATTTAGCGAGGAATTCCTGGAATATTTGCTCAATTTTAAATTCACATGTGACGTGTGGGGGATCCCCGAAGGCACACCGATCTTTCCCAACGAACCTGTCATTATGGTTAAAGGACCAATCATTCAGGCTCAGATGATTGAGACGATGACATTATTAACGATTAATCATCAGTCACTGATTGCTACGAAAGCAAATCGTATCGTGCGTGCAGCACGTGGCAGAGCCGTAATCGAATTTGGCTCACGACGGGCCCAGGGCTATGATGGAGCTGTTTATGGTGCGCGTGCGGCTTATATTGGGGGAACCGCAGGGACGGCCTGTACGATTGCCGATAAGGAATTTGGCGTCCCCGCTTTAGGGACGATGGCCCATAGCTGGGTCCAGGCATTCCCGTCAGAGCTAGAGGCTTTTCGTGCCTATGCTCAGACCTATCCGAGTACCTGCACTTTATTAGTAGATACCTATGATGTTCTTAAGTCGGGCATACCGAATGCCATTAAGGTGTTTAAAGAGGAAGTAGTGACCCGTGGGTTCCGCCCCCAAGGGGTGCGCTTGGATAGTGGCGACCTAACCTATCTGTCGAAAAAGACACGAATCATGCTTGATGAGGCGGGATTTAGCGATTGCATCATTATCGCTTCAAATTCGCTTGATGAGTATGTCATTAAAGATTTGTTACTGCAAGGTGCAAAGATTGATACCTTTGGGGTTGGAGAACGCCTGATTACATCGAAATCTGAGCCTGTCTTCAGCGGGGTATATAAGCTGACAGCGATTTATGAGGATGGCGTTGAGATCCCCAAAATGAAACTCAGTGAGAACCCAGAGAAAATCAATAATCCGTGTTGTAAGCAATTGTGGCGCTTGTATGATCAAAAAACGGGGAAGGCGATTGCCGATGTTTTAACGCTGCAAGATGAAATAATTGATGATCGCAAACCCTATGAAATCTTCGACCCGAACTATACGTGGAAACGCAAAACAGTCACCAATTTTAACGCACGGAAACTTCTCGAACCCCTGTTTATAGCCGGAGAATGCATTTATCAGAGTCCCCCTATAGAGGAGATTCGTCATTATTGTCATGAGCAGATTTTAACTCTGTGGGACGAAGTGACACGCTTTGAGAATCCCCACGGCTATTATGTCGATCTTTCGCAAACGCTGTGGGATATCAAAACCGATCTTTTACAAAAACTGAGTACATTCTAGCTTGATTGAGCATCAGAATAATAATATGGTCAGGGAGTCGCCAATTAAGGGCGGCTCCTTATTTTTGTTGACCATTAGGGACTGTCCCCAATGGTCATTATGCGTGCAGAATCATCTCTGAAGCGAACTACGGCTCCTCTTTTATCACCGTGAGGAAGAAGCTTTTTTGATGGATTTCAACATTGGTGAGCAGGTGCCCCTAATTTATAGCATTAAAAAAGGAACTAAAATAAGTTCCTTTTAGATTATTATGTATAAACAGAGAATTACTCGACTTCAACAACAGGAGCTTCTGGGGCGTTGCGACGAACAGATTCAATACCATTCAAACAAGAATCTTTTGTTGCATATCCTTGTCCTGAAGCAATAATCTGACCATTAGAAGCCTTTAAACGGAAACGATATTTACCACTATTGTCCATGTATACTTCAAATTTGCCTGCCATAATGTCTCCTTTCTACCTAATAAATTAATAGGTATATAATTACTTATAATTTTAATAAAAAACCAGCATTATTACAATACTAATTCGAGAAAAAAACAAACAATATGGATGTTTATAAGTGTTTTTTAGAACATTGTTCGTTATTTATCTAGAACACGACGGATTGTTTAAGTGCAATGTTTTACGGGTATATCTAAATTGATGGACAATCTGAGAGATCGCACAAATTATTACAAAATATCCCATAAGAAGGTGGGAGAGGTCAAATCTCATGGGGATAAAGGTTTTGTATGTTCGGCGCCTATTTAGGTCGTGTTTAACAATTTAAATCTAAGAAAGGTTGTGGAGTATGGTGAAGGCTAAGCGTTATATCATTTTGGCTGTGGTATTAATCGTGGTTCTTGTGGTTGGATTTGGAGTACAAGGTTATCATGAGCGGATCATTTTATACAATCAGGTTGTTGAGGCTCAGAATGAGTTGGCATTATCGAGGGCCTATGACGCAACGGTTCGGCAGGCTCTTTTCCAGATGGTGGTCGATGAGCAAAAGTACCAATACGCCGAGGCGCTAAGTGTCGAATTACAGCGCTCTGTCGAAAGCATGGTCAGAATCGGTATGCTTCAGGCTTCTAGAATGGGTGAAGCGTGGGCTGACTATTTTAATAGCGATCTGGATAACATCGGCAACCTGTACACGGACTTTTATATTAAAGTGTTACAGACCAATTTCTTATTAAACCTAGCACAAGAGCAAACACCGACTCAGGCTGAACTGGACGTGCTAAACGGTATGCGGCAAGTATGGGAAAAGGCGGACGCATTGATTGAGCTGAAGCAGTTGAACGAAAAAAGTTTTTCGTTGGCACACGGTTCCGATGGGATCCATTATGCTGAGGTGGTGTTCCACATCGAGCCAGAAGCAGATCTTATAGCTGAACACTTAGTGACGATGCAGCGTGATTACACTAAACTACCCTGTTTGATCGATCATTTTATCTACGATCGGGATGAGCTTGATCATTTCGTGATTACAGATCCTCAGTTGGAGCAGAATCAGGAGGTAAGCGATGAGGCGATTGTAGGGGAGGTTATTGATACGCTAAGACATTATGTTTATGAAAAGGTTGTCGATGAACCAACAGTAAGTGCATATCCTGACTATACCATCAGTTATTATCAAGAAAAGAAGTGGCGGTACATTGATGTTTATAAGGGCTATGTGAAAGTGTATGGGGATGTCGAAAACCTTTACCGAATCACCATGCAGAATTCTGAACGGGTCACGGGCTTTTATAAAACTGATGCGAAACTCTTAACAGACATAGGTGAACTAGCTGCCAAGTATCAAATTCTGACGCAGTAGCATGCAATGCATCATCGTTGATAATAATGAAAACCTCCCATCACATATATTGTGAAAGGAGGTTTTGTTTATAGCGTTTATAAATCGTAATCAGTTTAGAATTAGTTTTAAGCCGTCAAAAAGGCGTGGCCCTTTTTCAATTCTTCGATAATTGCGATGCCTTGGGGGCATTGTGGCTCACAAGCACCACATTCGATGCATTGAGTCGCATCGGACTGGGTATCCATTAACTCTTTTTTGTAGTAGACAGAGTCAGTCCAATGATTGGTCATTTTCTTGAGATTATAGAAATTAAAAACGCTAGGAATATTGACGCCTGCCGGACAAGGCATACAGTAATTACAGCTTGTGCACGGCACGGCATAATTCTCGGTGAAGGCTTCTTTAATGTCGAGAATAAGTTGCTCTTCGGCTGGCGACATACTATTAATCTCCGCCTGCTCAAAAATCGCGAGATTATCCTTAAGTTGCTCCATGGTTGTCACACCACTTAAGATGACGTTAACTTCTGGCATATTGTAGAGGAAGCGAAATCCCCACTCCTGCAGAGAGCGCTTGATGGGGAAATTTTCTACCAATTGATGTACCTTAGCGGGAGCCAATTTCATTAAACTACCCCCGCGCAGGGGCGACATAACGGTTACGGCAATATTGCGAGCCGCTAATTCCTTAATACCCTTGATGCCGGCCTGAGTATCCGTGTCGAGGATACCCATTTGCAAAGTCATCAATTCCCAATCGTAGCCTTGGGAAACTTTCTGAAAATGTTGATAGGACCCATGCATGGAACAGCCTTTATGTTTGATCTTGCCTTTTTTAACCATATCTTCGAGGAATCTAAACCCGTCGAATTTGAGCACTTTTTCCCAGTTGTTCACATCCACATTGTGGAGCAGATAAATGTCAATGGCGTCGGTTTGAAGCGCTTTAAGTTCTAAGTCGAGGTACTTTTCAAAATCGGCCGCTGATTCCACTTTGCCCATGGGACACTTTGTGACTAATATAGTTCGATTACGATAGCCATCTTGCAGGGCTTTCCCTAAGATTTCTTCACTATTCTTATACATAAAAGCAGAATCGAGATAGTTAACGCCGTGATCTATCGCATAGCGCGTCATATCGATGGCGTTCTTTTCATCTTTGATGAAACGCATACACCCGAGCCCAAAACGGGAAGCCGTCAGACCGGTGTTGCCTAGTTTTCTGTATTGCATATATAGTCCTCCTTTATCTATATTGAGATATCTCGAATCCCATAAATCCACGCTCCCAGTGTTATCGGATGATTCCGCATTCAGCGTACTCATACGTATCGCTTCATTTCGGTAATCATGCTCTGCCTGGTTATCGAAGAACTTTTAAAATTCTCTGAGCAGTTTACCAAATTTTTCGGCCCATAGGGCGGGTACAAGTAAATAAATATAGTGCTGGTCGTAAAAGCTAGCACGGTGCGATTTCATGTTGTCGAAAAGCAATTATACTTACCCTGACCAACCGACCAACTGACCAATTATAAAGGGATCGGGGATCAGGGATCGGAGCAAGGTGGGCGAACAGCGTTCGCCATTTGAGTCAAATCATCAATGTCATCGTGTTATTTCAGGTGTCTCCGCATTTTCCATAAAGCAGCCCTAATCTCTAAGCTGTTCTTCGTGCTCTTTGTGTTCTTTGTGGTTTCAATTAATCGAAAACCAGCTATATTTCAAATCCATAACCTGCATTTACACTCGCCCTGACTACTGACTACTGACTACTGACTACTGACTACTGACTACTGACCAACTGACCAACCGACCAACCGACCCCTATTTTAAACCATCAGCAACACCACAACGGCGGGGATCAACGGTGGTACAGAGTTTGCCATCTTCATCAAGGTAGCAACATTGGAAAGAGCCCATATGCCAGTCCCATTTATTATTGACACGTACATTGATGCCCATGGAAATCAGTTGATTGGCAACCTCGGGGCTGATGCGATTCTCAATGACCATGGTGTTATCATCCATCAAGGCATACATGCGTGGACTGCTGATGGCCTCATAGGGGTCCATACCGAAGAAAATTAAGTTGCACAGGGCCTGGGCCTGAGTATTTGGTGGTGACCCAGGGGTTCCTAATGTCAAGACAGGTTTGCCATCCTTAAGTAACATTGTATGCCCCATAATCAAGCGCTGACGCGCGCCTTCGACCAATTTGATATCCATCATACGGAAGCTGTTGGTAGAAGAGTGGTTCCCAATCATTGGGACGCCACCGATGACCATCCCAGGGATACCACCGCCTTGGAGGGTATTCATCATTTGGAGCCAGTTGCCTTCTTCATCGACGATGCTGAGCTCACAACTGCCTGATTTGTGCTCTGGTGGTGGCTGATAGCCGTCGAAATTGAGGTTCGGCAATCCTTTACCTTTCGCTACACTGATTTTATTGGTTAGTTTCATGTGGTCAGTTAAATCAATCTTAGGACGATAGCCTTCAATGATCTTAGCCCAATACGCATGATAGGTTGGGTCGGTATAGAGCGCAAAGTCCGTTTCTGATACAGTTGTATCATTGAGGTAGCCAACGACTATATTGCCAATGCGTAGCGCGTGGGCCATGTAATAGAGGTGGTCTGCTGAGTAGGGTTCGTATTGATCAATTTGGAGTTGATCGAGAATCCCAAGTACCAGCGCAATTTGCAGACCTTGTTGTTGGGGTGGAGCAAGGGCGACGACTTCATAATCTCTTAATTGGAAGCGGACGGGGTCAACCCAGCGTGGGGGGTTGGCCGTGAAGTCAGCCAACTCGATTTTCCAGTTTAATTCATTGGCTTTTGCGACAAAATTTTGGGCCCAACCACCCGTAATCATGTAGTCTGGACCTTCAGTCGCGAGTTTTTTAAGTGTTTCAGCCAGCGCGGGCTTCTTAAAACGTTCGCCTACGCGGGCAAAATAATCCCCTTGATAGTAATACTCACGACCTTCTGGGAAGTAGGTCAAAATATCGCCGCCTGCGATTGTCGCTTCGAGCTCAAATTGCGATACGTGGTTGCCATTTTCCGCCCAATAAATCGCATCTTGACATAGTTTTTCCCAAGGCATCGAACCAAATTTTTCGTGGATCGCCTTGAGCCCTTTGATGAAACCAGGGATGCAAGAGTGAACGGCACCAGCGGCATAGCCGGTATTCTGAGCGGGAATGGGGCGATGGAGCGGTAGGCGTTCGGGGTAGGTTCCAGTACTGTCTAATTGATAGTACTTGTCTGTTTTTGCTTCGTAATAGAGAAAGGTCACCGCACCCGCATGGTTGGTCATAAAGGGTTCAATGGTGCCTTGGATTAAGCAGCCTGTCACGGCAGCGTCAACAGCATTGCCACCTTGCGCCAAAATATTGAGTAAAGAATAGGTGACCACGGCATTATCGGTACTGACAGCGGCTTTAACATCCTTAACCGTCTTCTTGGGGCCAGGTTGCCATTTAAGCTCTGAAAGATTGATTTCACGAGGGTTTAACATAATTTGTCCTCCTTTGGATAGATGTAAACTCTAATAGATTCGATGTGGGGCGGGTATTTCCTGCTTAGCTACCAGAGGTCCATATTTTGGATGTTGTAAAGTGCAACATGGTTTTACAACCGAATCCAAATGATGTAGAATAGTATTTTGTGAACGATAGCTATTATTTGGAGGTATATATGAAAATAATATCATTGCTTATTAGAAATTCTATACGTATGGATTTCAAAATGTTGATCCCATTCTTCTTTACGGTGGTATTAATTGTTTTTGTAATTTCTTCAGCCTCGGTATCAAATGAACTATTTGTTAGCGAGTCAAGCCAGCCAGCGATTATTAAATATGGTGGTGAGGTTACCGTATATAAGAGCCATAAACCGGCAACTTTTGTCATGGGAAGTGATGGTTTAGCCATCACGTGGTATGCCCATCTATTTGATCCTGCTCTGTTAGAGGGTGTGGCAGCACCAGACGATATGACCTATGACCTAAGTCTTTGGGGGCGGTCAAAAATTTATAATAATTTAGATGTTGAGTTGGTTGGTCGTAAAAAGTCAGTAAATTCGCCAGCTTGGGACATGAACTCGGGGGAAACAGTGCCAGATATGACTGTAGAAGACTGGTATCAAGCGGGGAGACCTGCCACGGTTTTGCTGGGTGATAAAGTTCCGAACGAGCTTAGAGCGTTAATGAGTATTGATTCCGAGGTTCAGGTTTTCGTGCCGAAGATTATTGAGTCAGGTGGTAATCTCAACCTTAAGGGATATAGCAATACAGTGATGCTACCAAAAGATGCAGATCAAATGGACTATCTCGATTATGATCACGGGCAGTGGATTGGTTTTAAAATTGTAGGGATTGCCCGTGATGGTACAACAGGTGCTGCTGGAATTGGCTTCATCCTACCATTACCCGTGCTACAGGGCTTGACTAATGCTGGTGATTTAATCAACCATGCAGGCATCAGTATGCCGGAGACTACAGACGCCGATATCAGCGCGAAAGCAGCGGCGATTACTGCTCAAGGTCAGGGATTATATGGTTTGAAAACAACGGATATGTTCATTAGCTCTTTTAAGAGTGTGCGCAATTTAGAACAGCAAGCAGAAATGCTCGTTTATGCAGCCTATTTGATTGGATCGTTGATGGTTATCTGTGTATTGGTTTTGATGTTACGCAGTCGACGTGCATCAGATGTGCAATTAATGACTTTGGGAATCAGCCGTTGGATATTGGCAGTGGT
>CAZVAO010000069.1:0-13495 GCA_964625175.1 uncultured Clostridiaceae bacterium | reverse complement strand
GACACTAAAATTCGGTTTAAGGAAGGATCCTCACTATGGATGCTCATATCTACAAGGAAATCATTGACAATGTTCCATACGGCGTCGTTATCATAGATGAAAAAGGCGATTATTTGGATGTAAATAAGGCCGCCTGTATAATTACAGGGTATACAGCAGCAGAATTGGTCACGATGAATGTCAGCGATCTTTTGAACGCGGAAGACACAGAATCATTTGAGGGTCAATTAAAAGAACTAGAGTCTAATAGTTCCAGTGAAGCTGTGTTCCGTTTCAAGACTAAAAATAGTGATGAAAGGCTATTGAAGATTCGTGCATTGAACATCGGTAGCAAAAGATATGTAGGCTTTGCAGAAGATGTAACCGAGCAGTTTCATGCAACTCGGGTACTGAAAGAAAGTGAAGCGCAATACCGATCTTTATTTAAACATTCAAGTTTAGGGATGGGCTATTATGACCTGGATGGCAAGGTTATATCCTTTAATAATAAGGGGATAAAAAATATGCCGGGTGTTCCCGCAGACTATATTGGAAAATCAATCTTTGAGATTCACTCGCATGAATATGCTGAAATATTTATGGAGCGGATTAGAGATGTGGTTTCAAGGGAAGAACCGCAAACCTATGAATCCTTACTAAAAGAACCTCAGGGATCGCGGTGGCTATCGAGTACATATAGCAGAGTCATGGACGAGGAAGGCAAAGTTACAGGTGTCCAAGTTGTGGCATTAGATATAACGAAACAGAAAAACATGGAAATAGAAAAAGAGCGGTTAGCCTTACACTTAAGAAACCAACAAAAGCTGGAATCCGTCGGGACATTAGCGAGTGGTGTAGCCCATGAAATCAATAATCCCATTAACGGTATATTAAACTATGGTCAAATCATTTTAGATGCAGACATTGGGGATCCGAGCATCAAAGATTATGCCCAACAAATTATTAATGAAACAAACCGGGTATCTGAAATTGTTAAGAATCTATTAGATTTTTCACGGCAAAAATCACAAGAGCATAGTTATGCGAGAATTGAAGAGATCATTTCAAATACACTATCGCTGATTAACACTGTTTTAAAACGCGACCAGATTGAATTTAACTTGGATATGGATGAAGATATGCCACATATTAAGTGTAGAAGCCAACAGATTCAGCAGGTCATTATGAATTTAGTTACAAATGCGCGAGACTCAATCAATGAAAAATACCCTAAGTATAATGAAAATAAAAAGATTAATCTCACTTGCAGGGCTTATGTTTTAAATGGGCGAAAGTGGATTAGATTGGTCGTTGAAGATTTTGGTTTAGGAATTTCTAAGGATGCCATTGATAAAATCTTTGATCCGTTTTTTACAACAAAAGGGAGAACGGATGGAACGGGTTTGGGACTTTATATAAGCCTTGGTATTGTTAAAGAACATCATGGAGAAATGACTGTAGAATCTGAAGAAGGGAAGTTTACGCGATTTATTGTCAACTTGCCCTGTGATCACGAGTAGCAACGTGCAGATATATGGTAGTGTATCAATTAGTGATTTTTGATTATGTAAAAGACCCGCCTCTGCTGGGAAGAGGCGGGTTTGGTTTTCCCGGTTTAAGATAGATAATGCCTAGGTGGGTATAAAGTTGTTTAGTGGTTGAGATCGATCATCTATTTAATGATTTCAGTATAATCCTACAGATTTTTGGGCTATAATCCTGACAAGCGGTGGTGTTGCAACAATGCCACAATAGTCAAGATAAACATCCCTCCGAATACTAGTGCCATAGGCAGATCCCCTAAATCGAGATAATATCCGGGGCTGACTATTAACGTGTAAAGGAGCATCCCATAAGCAATGTTGATTAAAACATGACCTTTTTTGTTGCCAATAAAAAGAAGCGTAGCAGAAATGATGAGCAAAATTGCCGTTGAAAACTCTGCAATCAAATGCAGGGTGATTTCATAGGGGGCAGTTTGCAACTCAGGCACTTGACCAGTAGTGAGAAGCATTAGCCATAAGCCAACCATACTAATTCCAATGATAAGGGCAAATATTGAATAGAACTTAAACGTTTTCATTTGTAGGCCTTTCTTTATTTATGGTTTTATTGATCATTGATAGTTCTTCGGGCGTTTAGGGGGCTCACTCAGGAGCAATTCTTTGATTTTCCTCGTGATGGGCCAAACGCCATTCGTTGTATTAGAGATGACTGTGTAGCGTAAACTGTCATCTAAGATTGAGGCGGATTGAAAAGAAACTCCAGCATCGCAACCCTCCATACTGCGAATTGTATACCCGTTATACTCATCAATCCACATTCCATAGCTATAAGATTGATTCTCTTTGACCAAAACCTGGTTGTTTAGTATATGTTCTGTAAGCTCTGCTGAAAGGACATCACGGGCAAAGAAGGCATCCCACAATAAGTCAAGATCTGTTAAAGTGGTGAATGCACCCCCATCACCTCCACCAACTATGGGGAGATCGTAGACATTGGTCCGCCAATTGTCGTTCGAGTCGATATACCCTAACGCAGTATTGGCTGGCAGATGATTAAGGGGGTAGAACCCTGAATCGAGCATTCCTTGCTTAAGGAAAATTTCCCTTTCTATAAATTTAGTATATTTGGTAGCAGATAACTGTGCTATAATGGCGGCCAACATGATGTAACCGCTATTACAATACGAAAATCGCGCACCAGGCATAAATTTCATAGGGGTTTGCGGAAAGACCTCAAAATACTGGATTGGTTCTTCGAGTTCAGTCCAGGGGATGGCGACTTGGAATTGATCGAAATTAGCAACAAGCTCCTCATCATAGTAATCTGGGATACCTGAGGTGTGATTTAGGAGTTGGTCGATGGTAATGTTTTGATGATACGTTGGAAAGTGATACGGAATGATATCAAGTGCTTTTGTTGATAGTGAAAGATCGCCAGAATCAATCAGTTTTCCAATACCCAGGGCGGTCAAGAACTTAGTTCCAGATGCAATGCCAAATCTGGTATTGCATTTGTTACAATAACGACGCGCTCTATCAGCATAGCCGTAGGCTTTTTGGAAGGTGGAGGCCCCATGATAGGAGATATTTATCACGCCAGAAAAGTGGGTGCTAGCTACAAATTGATCAAAATTGCTAATGTCTAAAAAAAAACGATTCATGAGTGCTTCCTCCAAATATGTTTGGTGTATTATATGGCAATCAACGATATTCTTTATATATGATTAATATAACCTATAGCTAAAAAAAATTAAAGTATGCGCAGTTATATTTTTATGACTTGTATTCAGCGGTTTAGATTCCTATATCAGGATTTTCAAAATACATTTTGTTGATTGAGTGGGAGTATGCGTATGTTTCTATGTCTAATACTCAGCAGGTTTAAGGTTTTTATGCTTGATTCATTAGTAGTGATCGTAAATAAAAGATTGAAAAGGCCCAAAAGTATGGTAATATTATGCGTACACCGCTTCAAGAATCGTATGATAGTATTCTCGGTGTATCGGTGATTTAGAAGAGAAATTCCCTGAAAACGCAGTGGGTTATATGTTATAGTTTTTAGAGTCAAGAGTGGACACGATAAAGGAGAAGAAAATGAATAGAAATAAAAGTGTATACAATTTGTCGGTTGCGGGGATCTGTTTAGCCTTAGCCATGGTATTGCCTTTCTTGACGGGGCAGATTCCACAGATCGGGAGTATGCTGTCTCCCATGCATATTCCAGTGCTACTATGTGGATTTTTGTGCGCACCAGCATACGCCTTTGCTGTAGGTTTAATTGCGCCAATCCTAAGATTCTTTCTATTTGGAATGCCGCCTCTCATGCCATTTGGCTTAGCAATGAGTTTTGAATTGGCTGCGTATGGTCTGGTTGCAGCGCTATTATACAAACAATTTAAGGGTAAGAAATTCGGAGTCTATGTGTCTCTGATTGGCTCTATGTTAATCGGTCGAATCGTCTGGGGTGTTGCAATGTCAATGATTGCACAATTCCCCTTTACCTTAAATATGTTCATTGCTGGTGCCTTTATCAATGCGGTGCCAGGAATTATTTTGCATATTATACTCATACCTTTAATCGTAATCGCTCTAGAGAGGGCAGGAATCGGCAATGGCACCAAGGTATGATGAATTATTAATTCATATTAAGCAAAGACTTGCTGAGTTTGAGCTGGACCGTTGGTTTGTGATTGGGATCGATGGAAATTGCGGTTCTGGGAAATCCACTTTAGCACAAATGCTCAGCGTAGCGTTTAGCTGTGCGATTATACAGGTAGATGATTTCTTCCTTCCTACTGAACTGAGAACAGATGAACGCTTAGCAGAAGTGGCGGGTAATTTTCATTATGAGCGGTTTTTAGAAGAAGTACTCAGTGGTATCCCAGCTCGAGCAATCGCATATCGGAAGTTTGATTGCCAATTTATGGACTATACAGGCGAGATTAAAGTCAAACTGGATCGGGTATTAATTATTGAGGGATCTTACGCATTTAGCCATGGCTTTAGCCAGTATTACGATTATAGAATCTTTACAAGGTGTAGTGAGCAAGTTCAGCTTGACCGTATTAGAGAGCGCGTTGGGGAAGCAATGTTTGGACAATTTATCGAAAAGTGGATTCCATTAGAGAACCGCTACTTTCTGGGTGAACATCCAGAGACCAAAGCCGACTTCGTATTGGATACAGATGATGGCCTCATATAAGAATGGATAACTGCGCTCCGTATTTAATAACGGGGCGCTATTTTTATAGATTGTCCTCTGAGGGACTGTCCCAACTGCGACACTTATGTCTACTGAGGGACTGTCCCCATCGCGACATTAATTGACAAATAATGGAAAATAAGGTATTGTATTAAGAGGAATGAGAGGTGATATGTTGCCAAGAGAAGCACGTAGAGAAAGCGCGACTCAGTACTATCATGTGATGCAGCGGGGAGTGAATAGAGAGGCAATCTTCTTACATGATAAGGATAAACGAATCTATCTGGATCTCCTAGTGGAGCAGAAAGAGGCCGAAAGGATAGAGATTGTCGCATGGTGCTTAATGGATAATCATGTGCACATTGTGTTGCAGGCAAATATTACTGAATTAGCAGAAGCATTAAAAAGTATTGGGATCAAGTACGCCAATTATTATAATAAGACCCAAAATCGAATTGGCCCTACCTTTAACGAGCGTTATAAGAGTGTAGTGATTGAGGATGATGTGTATTTCTTGTCTGCGGTTCGTTATGTTCATAATAATCCCGTTAAGGGGGGAGTTGTGGAGACGGTTGCAGAGTATAATTGGAGCAGTTACAAAGAATACTTACACAATTCAATTGTGATTTCTGAGAATCAAAAAAGTATACTATTAAAGTATTTTGGTGGATGTATTGATGACTATCTTCGCTTTCATCTAGCAAGTGATGCGTTCAATCATTTGGAAGGAAGAGAGGAATCACTTGAATATCGTTTGGCAAGGGGCCGCCAGGTATTAAATAAGTTTTACGAGCAGCATCAAATCACAGGACCTAAAGTCTTTCGCTACAAGCGGCTGTTACTCTGGGAGGTCAGTGCGGTTTTGGTCAATACGATTGGGTTAAGTGCTAATGAAGCAGGGGAATTATTAGGGGTGAGTACTCGTCAAGTGCAACGCTCAATAAAACGATTTGTAAACTATAATACATAGATGCATTCGGATTATACAAATGTAAGTCCATAAAAATCAAGAATTTTTAGGGGATATCAGTGTAATTATTAGTCTAATTTCGTCAAATAGTAAGATGGGTGGTTAAGGCCTGTGGGGGGGTAGAATTCATCATGGGTATAGGAAAACCCAAGTTTAAACAGCACCTTTCCCGATGCTGTGTTCTTAGGATTGTGCCCTGCAAAGAAGTGACTAATTCCTAGACGCTGATGTCCGTATTCTATAGCAGCACGCCCCGCTTCTGAGGCAATCCCCTTCCCCCAAAACTTCTTCTTTAGATGAAATCCTAGCTCATAAATTCCATTTTCAAGATTGTATGGCGTCAGCCCACATACGCCAATAAAGTCATCTGTTGGAAGCTCAAAAATTGGCCAGTACTGAACCTGATGATCTCTTTGAGTGAGGATCTCTCTTTTTAATCGAGCAGTGATCATTTCATCGGAGTAGACACCACCAATTAGTTTGGTGACATCTGGATCTCCCCACAGGCTTTTGGCTAGATCGAAATCATCCATACTCCAAACACTAAACCCTAATCTCTTGGAGGTTAAAAAATAATCTCTCATGATCGATTCTCCTCGTATTGTAGTACCCTAGTTGTATCAAAGAATAGAGACTATGTCAACTGAGGGAAGTTGTGACGGCAGATATTGCCCTAAGGAACTAAAACAAGGATGAGGGGGCAGCCCCATAATGTCTATTAATGAGATGTGAAAAGGAAGAAATCTTTACTACAATTTAGAAAAAAAGTAGTCAAAACTAATAATTAGGGCATCCAAAATTTGTGTTATCATTAGAGTATTAATGGAGTCTTGACCTTTTAGGGGGAATTAAGATGTTGTTGAGCTTAATAAAAGAAAAATTTGAGATATTGACGCCCGCCCAAAAGAAAGCTGCACATTACATTCAGGCGAATATTGAAGAAGCAGCGTCTTCGACGGCTAAAGAGATTGGGGCTCGCAGTGGGTGCAGTGAACCGACCATCCATCGTTTAGCAAAGGCCCTGGGTTACCAGAACTATCTAGAGTTATCTAAGAGTATGCAAGAAATGGCTCTCGAGAAAAGGGTGATGCGTCGTTTTAACGCATTGTTAGCGAACGACCAATCCGCTCAAAGTAAATGGATTGAAGAGCATATTGCAATAGAAGTCAATAATGTCGAAGAGACCCTTAATAAAGTGGATAGTGAGAAAATCACAGCGACTGCCCAGACAATTTTACACGCAGAACGTGTCTACATTGCAGGGTGGCGAGCTGGGTTGAGCGTCACGAGTTTTCTGGCGTATCTTTTGCATTATATCCTAGGAAATACACGATTGATTCCCCAAGGTGAGGCAGCCGAGTATGCCAATTATATCAACAGTCAGGATTTGCTGATTGTTACGGGTTTTCCGCGCTACTGTAAAACGACGATTCAAGTCTGTGAGATTGCCAAACAGAATGGTGCTAAAATCATATCGTTTACAGATTCCGAACTTTCTCCATTTTATCAATTCTCGGATATCGCCTACATCGCAAAAACAAACACGCGTGGCATGATCGATTCCTATGTTGCCCCCCTTTCGCTGGTTAACCTGATCGTCAATGAGGTCGCCTATCAAAAACCAGAATTTGTGCGCAAAAACATTACAAACATGGAACAAAGCCTCAAACACTTTGATTTAGAATATACTTGGAAATAGGTGAAGAAAATGAAGCTAACAGTTATTGGAAAATGTGCGGCGTATCCTAAGGTAGGGGAAGCGACATCCTGCTATTTGATTACAGAAGGTGATACTAAAGTGCTTCTAGATATTGGATCCGGTAGTTTATCGGTGATGCAAAAATATCTAGACTTACCGGATCTTGATGCAGTCATCATCAGTCATTTCCACCCCGATCACTACTCCGATGTTTTTTGTCTACAGCATGCGGCTTTGATTGACACTCAGCTGGGAAATCGAAGCAAGCCCATCAAGATTTTTGCATTAGAAGATAATTTTTATTTCTCGAATCTCAACTATCAAAATGTGACAATTGCGATTCCCATCGATCAACATTCAGAAGTTGAAATCGGCAACCTGCGTTTTAGCTTCAATCAAACCGATCACATTATTAATGGGCTATCAATAAAGGTCACAAACGGCGAACAGACTTTAGTCTATACGGCAGATACGGCTTATAACGATAGCTTGGTAGAGTTTGCCCAGGAATGTACGTTATTGCTGTCGGAATGCACCATTTATAAGAAATATGAAGGTGTGATTAGCGGTCACATGAGTGGAAGGGATGTTGGACAATTAGCCTCTCAAGCCAGAGCAAAATCAGTAATCATCACTCATTTGCCGGTTTATGGCGATAATGAGGAGCTGCTAAAAGATGTTCAAACATGCTATCCACAGGATGTCATCTTAGCCAAAGAAGGTTTAACAATCGATTTACAGAAATAAATATCGCTTTTTATCAGGAGGATTACTAATGAAGAAGTTGATAGTCATATTGGCAGTCGTTTTAGTCGCAATGCTGGCCCTGACTGCTTGCACACCGCAAGATGCGCAAGGGCCTGACCAGGTTAAAGACCGGATCGTAGTCGTCATCCCCCAGGATCCCGATTACTTGGATCCCCATAAAGCAGCTGCCTCGGGTACTGAAGAAGTGATGTTCAATGTTTTTGAGGGCCTTGTCAAGTCCGATGCAAAGGGAAAGCTGATGCCAGCGGTTGCACAGTCCTATAGCGTTTCAGACGATGGGCTAACCTATTCATTTGTCTTGCGTCAAGGAATTCTATTTCACAATGGAAGTCCAGTCACTATTGCAGACGTTGAATATTCTTATTTACGCTTACGCGGGGATATTACCGGAGAGGCACTGTCTTCTGGGTTTGAAGGGGTAGCGATTAATGTGGTTGATGCTCAAACCATCGAGTTTATGCTTCCAGAGGTCAACGCTTCTTTCATTGGCTACTTAACGGAGGCGGTTATTCCTCAATCACTGACTGAAGAAGACCTTAACCAAGCGCCCATTGGAACAGGGCCTTATAAATTTGTGGAATATCTGCCGTCGCAACGCATTGTGCTTGAAAAATTTGCTGATTATTGGCAGCCTGATCTGGCCAGCATCAAAGAGGTTGAGTTTAGAATCTTTGCGGATAATCAGACTGCCTTGATGAGTCTGCAGGCTGGAGAAGTGGATGTTTATCCACGGATTCCAACCGAATCGTTGGATATGATTCCAGACAATTACTATTTTGTTGAAGGACCTCAGAACATGGTTCAAATTATGGCCATGAACAATGATGATGAAATCTTCAAAGATCTTAGAGTACGCCAAGCAATCAATTATGCGGTGGATGTTGATGAGGTGATTAATGCAGTAGCTGATGGTCGTGGGGTCAAACTTGGCTCCAATATGTCACCAGCCATGGGTCAATATTTCCAAGATGGGCTGCAAGATACCTATAATCTTAATATTGAAAAAGCACAGCAGTTACTGAAAGAAGCAGGGTATGAGAACGGCCTTGAGCTTACCATTACAGTACCTTCCAACTATCAGTTTCATGTGGATACCGCTCAAGTGATTGCTCAGCAACTGAGTGCCGTTAATATTAATGCCACGATCGAGCAGGTGGAGTGGAGTATCTGGTTAGATGACGTCTATACGAATCGCAATTATCAGATGACGATTATCGGCTTAACCGGCAAACTTGATCCTCATCCGATCCTCAATCGCTATGCTTCCGACTACCCACGCAATTTCTTCAATTACGCCAATGATGCCTATGACCAATTGATGAAAGATGCGCTAGTGGCTACTGATCAAGATAATCGAGCCGCAATCTATCGGGAGGCCCAAACGATCTTGGCTCAGGACGTGCCATGTGTGTATATCATGGATCCCAATTATATTGTTGCACTAAACGGAAACCTTGTGGGCTATCAACTGTATCCAATTTATGTTCAAGATATCGCCACACTCTCCTTTAAATAGTAGCTTCTAATTTAGTAAATCAATATCTAATAAGTAAACGGGTCAATCAAACACTCCCAGGTGTTTGATTGAATCGCTATTGGGGGGGATTATTATGAATTATGTGTTAAGGCGGTTAATATCAGCCATATTGATACTGGTGATTGTATCACTCATTACGTTTGCCATTTTTCAGATTATCCCTGGCGATCCCGTCTTGGCCAAGTTGGGTTTAGATGCCGACGAAGCACAGGTTGAAGCATTGCGCCACGAGCTAGGTTTGGACCGACCTGTGTATGTGCGCTATTTCGAGTGGATTACTGGCGCAGTTCAGGGCGATCTGGGAACCTCAATCCGATTTGATGCCCCGGTCTTCAACTTAATTAAAGGCAGACTGGGTGTTACCGCTAGTTTGACCCTATTGTCGCTGATTTTGATTGTGGGAATTGGCTTACCCGTTGGTGTATTTATTGCCAAGCGGGAGAGTCTCGCAGCGCTAGTCGTGTCAATCATCTCTCAAATCGGCATGGCTATTCCTTCTTTCTTTTTGGGAATATTGATTACTTTTCTATTTGGGCTCGTGTTCAGGGTGTTCGTGCCTGGACGCTACGTTTCGTTTGCGGAAAATTGGCAAGCAGCAATGTGGTATTTATTCTTTGCAGCGCTGGCGATTGCCATCCCACGTATTGCCGTTATTATTCGTTATATGCGCAGTTCTATCCTTGAGGAAAAGAAACAAGATTATGTTCGATCTGCTTTAGCTAAGGGGGGCAGCAATAATTATATTATGGTTGTACACATTCTGCGCAACGCCCTAATTCCAGTGATCACCGTTTTGGGCATGACGATTGCTGATGTTTTAGGTGGTAGCTTAATTGTCGAGCAGGTTTTCAATATCCCTGGAATTGGTAGGTTGTTGATTATGGGCATCACCAATCGTGATTTTCCATTAGTGCAAGGAATCGTTCTTTATATAGCAGTTATTATTATCTTGATTAATTTTACCGTGGATGTTGTCTATCGGGTGATTGATCCCCGCATCAAATTGAGTTAGGGGTGAAAGCGATATGAAAAAATATTCAAGTAGTCTTTTCATCGGTGCGAGCTTAATTCTCTTTCTCTTTTCGCTGGCGGTAATTAGCGTTTTCTACACTCCTTACGATGTTAATTTGATGGAGATTACCAATAAACTGGCATCACCAAGCACAACGCATTGGTTGGGAACCGATCATTTTGGTCGCGATATTCTCAGCAGAGTCATGCTAGGCAGTCAAACTGCCTTCTTAGTTGGTAGTATCTCAGTAGCTGTGGGACTAATTGTCGGTACGTTAATAGGGGCGATAGCTGGATATTCTGGTGGGATTATAGATGAGATTTTGATGCGTACTATGGATGCGATGATGGCCTTTCCTGGCATTTTATTTGCGTTGATGATTGTGGCAATTCTAGGTGTGGGGATTAACAAGACAATGATTGCTCTAGGAGTTATGTCGATTCCGCGCTTTGCCCGGATTGCTCGCAGTGGGTTTCTGCAGGCCAGAGAGATGATGTATGTGAAGATGGCCCAGTCGATTGGTGTTTCAAATTGGCGGATCATGTTCGTGCATATTTTGCCTAATATTGTGTCACCTCTGATTGTGGCCGCATCCATCGGTTTCGCAAGTGCGATTTTGGCCGAAGCTGGGCTCTCCTATCTGGGCTTAGGGGTGCAGCCTCCCGATCCTAGCTGGGGCAGAATGCTCAGCGAATCCCAGATTTACTTATCTAAAGCACCTTTTTATGCGTTTGCTCCCGGTTTGATGATTACGATTGCGGTACTGGGGTTCAATTTGTTGGGTGACGGCATCAGGGATTACAATGATCCCCACGAGGAGTAGCGCTATGAATTTACTAGAAGTTAAAAATTTATCTGTATCCTTTAAAGTGCATGGTGCGATTTATCCAGCCGTTTCACAACTTTCCTTAACTTTAGAAGAGGGCGAAGTGCTGGGGATTGTCGGCGAGTCAGGCTGTGGAAAATCATTAACTGCATTAGCGATTCCGCGGCTATTGCCACACCAGGCCTTTTTTGAGGCCGATCGGCTAAACTTTGCCGGAAAAAATTTGCTTGTGGCGACTGATGAGGATTTAAGAAAAATACGGGGTGAAGAGATTTCCTTTATTTTTCAAGAACCGATGACCTCACTGAATCCATTAATCAAGATTGGTAAACAAATTGCCGAAACGGTTACATTACACGGAAATGGTTCTAAATCGGAGGTCAAGCGACGCACTCTGGAAATCATGCAGGAAGTCGGCTTGCCAGATGTGGGAGAATTGTATAACCGCTATCCACATGAATTATCAGGGGGTATGCGTCAGCGAGTTATGATTGCAACAGCCATGATTTTGCATCCCAGATTGCTCATTGCCGATGAACCAACGACCGCATTAGATGTGACCATCCAAGCCCAAATTCTCCACTTAATGCGTCAATTAAACCGCAAACATCAGAATTCCATTATATTTATTTCACATGACCTGGGGGTTATCAAACAATTATGTAACCGTGTGATGGTTATGTATATGGGTATGATTGTGGAGCAGGCGCAGGTTTCGGATTTGCTGAATCATCCACTGCACCCCTATACCCAAGGATTGATTGCGGCGTTGCCGAATCCGCGTCATCGCAAAGCACAGTTATATTCCATCGGAGGTAAAGTGCTGGCGATTACAGAGAGACCAGTGGGTTGTGCATTTGCAGAACGTTGTCAATACGCGCAGCCCCAGTGCCATGAACAGCAACCTCTTCTGCGAGAACTAGAGGAGAGCCATTTGGTGCGCTGTTTTTATGCAGACCAGATTGCACTTGGGAGGGAGCAATAATGAGTGCGTACATACTGGAAATAAAAAACATAACGAAGCTCTATAAGGTTTCAGGGAAGGCGCGATATCTGAGGGCAGTAGATGATATTTCTTTTGCGATAAAGCAAGGGGAGATCTTCGGGCTAGTTGGGGAGTCAGGGTGCGGCAAAACGACACTCGGTCATATGATTGGCGGTATATTGCCTGCTACTTCTGGGGAAGTCTTTTTTAAGGGTGATAATATTAAATTGGAGACCCAAGCAATTAAAAAGGGCATACAGATGATCTTCCAAGACCCCTATAGCTCGTTAAATCCACGCAAGAAAATTGGCTGGATCTTGAGTGAACCTTTGCGGGTGCATACTAAAATGAGCAAAGAGGATATGAAGGCTAAAGTGCATGAGATGCTGGCTGAGGCTGGGCTGGACGAAAGCTATTATGACCAGTATCCACACCAATTATCTGGTGGGCAGCGGCAGAGAATCGGTATCCTATGTGCGCTGATGTTGAACCCCGACTTAATCATCGCAGATGAACCAGTATCCTCCCTCGACGTATCAATTCAAGCATCCCTTTTGAATTTTATGCGAGAATTGCAACAGAAGTATAAGTTGACTTATCTATTCATCTCCCATGACCTCAACGTGGTGCAGCATATCAGCGACCAAATAGGGGTCATGTATATGGGGCGTTTTGTGGAAGTAGGCTCTGTGGATGCGATTTACCAGAATCCCCTCCATCCTTACACTAAACTATTGCTGTCAGCAATTCCTAACGTGTTCGATGAGGTTACTGAGGTTAAGGAGCCAATTGAAAAGGGTGTTGGTCTAGAGATCGCCAGATCAGCTGTCGGATGCCCCTTCCATGCACGCTGTTTACAGTGTATGAATATTTGCAAGCAGGGAGATCCACCGCCGCTGGTTGAAGTCAGCGTGGGGCATTATGTGGCCTGTCATCTTATTAATTTGAGTCAATAAGGATCTATTGAACGGTCTTGTCGAGTAACGGCAGGGTCGTTTTCTGTTCTGGCAGA
>CAZVAO010000068.1:0-13517 GCA_964625175.1 uncultured Clostridiaceae bacterium | reverse complement strand
TAAAACTAATCTTGAATGATGCCGCCTCCCAGCAGTTCTTGACCGCAATAAAAAACAGCCGATTGACCTGGCGTAATAGCACGCACTAATCCGTCAAACTTTATAGTTACGTCTTGCTCGTTATACTGAACAATAGTGGCTTCTTGGGGCTTGGTTCGGTAACGAATCTTAACCAGAAGGTGCGTATCTTGCGGTTTAGAACCTGAAAGCCAATTAACGTCTTTAACTCTTAAATTTTTCGTATAGAGCATGTCGTTGGGGCCTAAGGTGACCACGTGGTTTTGAGAGTCAATCTGAAGTACATAAGCGGGATAACCTAAGGCAACACCTAAACCCTTACGCTGACCGATCGTATAGTTTTGTATACCCTCGTGTTGACCGATCACATGACCTTGATAATCCACAATCGGTCCTTTGACATGTGTCATATCACCTAATGCCTGCATATAAGACTGGTAATCATCGTTTTCGATAAAACAGATATCCTGACTCTCCGCATTAAGTGCAACTGGTAGTTGCCAATCAATGGCCATTTGCCTTACCTGGTCTTTTGTATAATGAGCGAGTGGAAAGATTATTCCCTCCAATTGTTTCTGATCAAATGTATACATCATATATGACTGATCTTTCAGGTGATCTCTACCACGATAAACCCGATACAGCCCGCTTTCTTCATCAAAAACGTTACGGACGTAATGACCTGTGGCCATTTTAGGAAAGTCATGCTCGCGGGCATAATCAAGTAACAGTCCAAATTTAATATGTTTATTACAGACAATACATGGATTGGGTGTGCGGCCAGCCGTGTATTCGGCTAGAAAATTGGAAAGTACGATTTCCTCAAAAGCTTTTCTTAGATCGATTACAACATGTTCGATCCCCAGAAAATCCGCAACCTCACGTGCATCTGCGAGCATTTTCGCTGTCTTCCCCTCGCTATAAGAACCTGCAATGACCATGGTGAGCCCCGTAATTGAATAGCCTTCTTTTTGCAAAAGGGCTGCAGCAACGGAGCTATCAACCCCTCCGCTCATTGCGACAGCAATCTGATTCTTAGCCATATCTTTCTCCTTTATGCCTTCATGATTCGTTATCGCTAAAACAAGCATAGCATGTTATTCTGTAAGCCAACTGTATGGCCCCGTAATCACATTTGCTTGCCCCCGACTGGCGTCTTGTACGAGTGGTTCCAAAACCTGAACGATACTTGGTCGCAATAAAGCTGAAATCTCAGTCGTTTGACCATAGGTAATCTTGAGAATTTTACCTTTGCGGTTTTCGATTAGATGAATGATATCTCCGAGTTGATTATAGGCGATCGGTGCAATCTTGACTTCTTGCCAAACCTCTTTTTCTACGATAGCAACTTCGTCAAGTAAGAGAGATGCCGTTCCCCCATAAGCGCGAATCAGCCCGCCAACCCCTTGATTAACGCCGCCATAATAGCGACTAACGACAATGATGATGTTTGTCAATCCTGAGCCCTCAATCACCCTCGCGATCGGCGGTCCAGAAGAATTAGCTGGTTCTCCATCGTCAGAATAGCGTATTAGTTTAGGTTCTTGATGACCTAACTGGAAGGCCCAAACGTGGTGATTTGCATCCGGGTACTTTTCGCGCATTGTCGCTAAAAATTCTTGGGCATCTTCTTCACTATTGATCGGGGCAATAGCGCCAAAAAAGCGGCAAGCACCCACTTTATTTTTTATGTGAATCTCAGCTGCAATCGTCGAGAACTTAGTGATCATCTTTCTTAACCTCCGAGCTAGAACGATTCCACCATTTTTTTAGTCGCTCTCGTATTTCTTTTTCATAGCCATTCTTACTTGGCAGATAATAGCGATCATCTTTGACGCTATCAGGTAAGAATTGTTGCACGACAAAATTGTCCTCATAATCATGAGCATATAAATAACCGACTCCATGGCCCAGTTTGGCGGCAGATTTATAGTGAGCATCTTGAAGCGCCTGTGGAATTCCACTAAATTCCTTATTCTGTATGGCCGCCATTGCTTTGCCAATCCCTTTAACCGAGCTATTACTCTTCGGTGCGCATGCTACATATAAAGCGGCTTGCGCTAAAATAATCTGTGATTCTGGGAAACCGATAAAATCAGCTGCTTGGGCAGCACTCATCGCTATGACTAATGCCTGAGGATCCGCGTTACCGACATCTTCAGCAGCACAGATCACAATCCGGCGGGCAATAAAGCGCACATCTTCTCCCCCTTGAATCATTCGCGCTAAATAGTAAAGTGCTGCGTCAGGGTCCCCGCCGCGCATCGACTTAATAAAGGCCGAAGCTGTATCGTAGTGCGCATCTTGATTTTTATCATAATAAATGGCTTTTCGTTGAATGGATTCTGCGGCCACCTCAAGGTCGATCCAAATTTGATCTTGGTCATTAGGAATGGTTGTCAGAGCTGCTAATTCCAGCGCATTGAGAATCGAGCGCGCATCCCCAGCAGAAACCCGAATTAAATGGGACTTAGCTTCTGCGGTGATTTGAACATTGAGTTTTCCCAATCCACGTTCGTTATCCAATAGAGCAAATTCAATAATAAGTGACAGATCCTCTTCACTCAACGTTTTCAACTCAAAAATTCGAGACCGTGAAAGTAATGGGGCATTCACTTCAAAATATGGGTTCTCTGTGGTTGCTCCAATAAGCGTGATAATGCCATTCTCGACACTAGGTAAGAGCGCATCTTGCTGAGAACGATTGAATCTATGGATTTCATCGATAAATAGAATAGTGCGTCGCCCTGATCGTCCCAATAACTCTTCAGCCTCAGCGGTAATCCTACGTATATCCTTCACACCCGACATAACGGCATTAATCTGCTCAAAATTGCGTTCTGTTGTGTTTGCAATAATGCGAGCTAAGGTGGTTTTTCCCGTGCCTGGTGGACCATAAAATATCATTGAAGTGAGACGGTCTGCCTCTATGGCTCTACGCAAAAGACGCCCTTCACCTATAATATGCTTTTGACCTTGGAATTCTGCTAATGTTCTTGGCCTTAGGCGATCGGCTAAAGGAGCCGTGGTTTTCAATTCTTGTTTAACTTTATGTGAGAAAATATCCATTATACATCCACCCTATTATTAGTATGAAAGCTATGACGTTATCATACCATATTTACATTTATACTACCGAATAGAATCGCGTTTCTCTGAATCTTTGACATGATTCATAACTATTCAACCCTAGTCATAGCTAATTCAATTGCTATATTTTTCGCAATCTTCTTTATTTAATGGTTTAATCAGTCAAGTCGGTTCTTTGAGGTTTCCCTTTTCCATTATCAATAATCACTCGGAACGGTTTTACCTATCATGATTTTTCATTATAAACCACAAAACCTGTATTGATGTGGAGCAAAAGCTCTAATTACTTGCAAATTTACGGATATAGTTGTCTTGTCATGTGAATGTCTGATTCCTTGCTATTAGAAATGCTTTGTATCTGTATAGAATGACCGTTCTGAACCTTCCCTAATGAGCTATCATAAGTGAGTTCAAAGGTTGAGTTTACACGTTACCCGTAAAAATATGAGTAAACACATAGCAGAACGCTATTCGGTTTGTAAAATAACAGGCCTAGAGAATAATAATCCCCTAGGCCTAATAGCATTTATCGTTTTATAAACTGTTCATATATTCAGTAATCAGTTCAGCAGCTTCGACGCACTGTGCACGCGTGACATTAAGATGCGTACACAAGCGAATTCGATCGGTTCCCATTGCATTGAACAGAACACCTTTTTCTTTCATTGCTTGGCTTAATTCTGCAGCGCTAACTAAATCCGGATCCACTTTGAAGAAGGTCAGATTTGTGTCTACTCTGCTCATATCTAAGGTTAATCCTCGCACACTACTCAACTTTTCTACAAGTAACTTGGCATTATCATGATCTTCGGCCAAACGGTTCACGTTGTTTTCTAGAGCATAGATGCCTGCAGCTGCGATAATACCTGCTTGGCGCATTCCGCCGCCGACCATTTTGCGCAAATGACGCGCCCGATCAATAAATTTCTGATCCCCCACTAAGAGACTTCCAATCGGAGCGCCTAAACCTTTAGATAAGCAAAATTGAATGCTATCATAGGGTTTGGCAAGTTCTGCCATTGAACAGCCCAGGGCAACTGCCGCATTAAAAGCACGTGCACCATCTAAATGCATTTTAAGGCCATGCTGATCAGCCACTTTCTTAATTGCATTTTGTTGCTCTAGGTTAATCACTGTACCGCCCGCAAAATTATGGGTGTTTTCAATACAAATTAGACGACTGATAGGATAGTGTACATTTATTTTACGAACGCTATCAGAAATCAACTGAGGATCCATGAAACCATCAACACTAGGCAAACAACGTGGCATAATGCCGCCTAAGGCCGACATACCACCCGCTTCATTGAGGAAAATATGTGAGTTTTCTTCAACAATAACCTCATCTCCTGGACGACAATGGGATAATAGCGCTAATAAATTACCCTGCGTTCCACTTGTCACAAATAAAGCTGCCTCTTTCCCCAGCATCTCGGCACCAAGCTCTTCAAGACGATTAACAGATGGATCATCCCGATAGACATCATCCCCTACTTCTGCCCGATACATGACAAGTCGCATTTCTTCAGATGGCTTTGTGACTGTATCACTTCGCAAATCAATAATGTTAAACATTAAAATACCCCCTCAATATTCTCTTCTGAAATAATTTTTTCCGCAATAACTTGATACTTGATCTTGTCTAGACGCTTTGGCTCGAGTATAAACTTATTCAAAAGATAAGAGCCCGCTAAACCAGCCAATCCAAAAATAAGCGCACCCCCATCATTGAAACCTAATTGACCACCAATTACCATCCCCGCCATCATAGCAATCAGGGGGATTCCATAAGCGATTAATGCAGCTGTTGCCACATTACTGTCTGGCAAATACAATTCAACATAGTCACCCGCAACGGCATTGGCTTTATTAATTGCCAGAATCACCTCGGCCTTGGATTCCGCTCTGCCAATGGCGCAGCCCCCACATTGACTACATGCTGAGTGCCGCATTAAAGAAACCTCTACATTATCTTCAATGATTCGATTCACATAACCTTGTCGATTCATTACCCTCACCCTTACTTTACTGTATCAATATAGAGTTCTGCCAGTTGTTTAGCTGAAACCGTATTGGGTGCACCAGACATTAAGGAAGAGGCACTTGTTGTCTTAGGAAAAGCGATTACGTCACGAATATTCGCTAAATGGAGCATTTCCATAACTAAACGATCTAAACCGAACGCTATTCCGCCATGAGGTGGTGTGCCATAACGTAGTGCGTCGATGAAGAAACCAAATTGACTTTTAGCATCTTCGAGTGTAAACCCGAGCGCTGTGAACATCTTCTCTTGGATATCTTGCTTGTGAATACGGATACTGCCGCCCCCAATTTCAACACCATTCAGTACCAAGTCATAGGCTCTTGCCTTGACTCTCCCAGGATCAGAGATTAAATGTTCAAGATCTGCCGCATGAGGCATCGTAAATGGATGATGCGACGCCATAAAACGTCCCTGTTCCTCATCGTATTCAAAGAGTGGAAAATCAACCACCCATAAGAATGCCCATTTACTTTCATCGATTAAGGCTAATTCGCTGCCCAACTTCAGTCTTAATGCGCCCAGCGACTTATTAACCGTTTCAATTTTAGAAGCAATAATAAATACGGTATCGCCAGACTGGGCATCCGCTAATTGTGCAACGTGATCAATTTCCTCTTGGCTTAAGAATTTGGCAACTGAAGACCGAATGCCTTCTTCATTATAGGCCAGCCACACTAATCCTTGAGCCCCATATCTTTTAACATACTCAGTAAATCCATCAATCTGCTTACGACTGAATTGTTGACCCTTGACCGTTAATGCTTTAATTGCCCCTTTACTCTCTAGGACATTCTTAAATACTTTGAATTCACTCTGCATGAAAGCTGGAGCCACATCGACCATTTCCATTGCAAAACGAATATCGGGTTTATCACTGCCGTATTTAGCCATCGCCTCATCATAGGTCATTCTCGGAAATTCTTCTTGCCCTAAATCAACACTAAGGATTTCTTTAAAAGTGTTTTTCACCATTCCTTCAGCAATAGCTTGAATATCATGCTCATTAATAAAGGACATTTCGATATCAATTTGCGTAAACTCTGGCTGACGATCTGCTCTTAGATCTTCATCTCGAAAACAACGTGCAATCTGATAATAGCGATCATAACCGCCAATCATTAATAATTGCTTAAATATTTGTGGTGATTGCGGCAATGCATAGAAGGTTCCTCTATTGACTCGGCTGGGAACTAAGTAATCACGTGCCCCTTCAGGAGTAGATTTATTCAGAATCGGCGTTTCGATCTCTAAGAAACCATGGTTATAAAGATAATCGCGAATCGTTTTAGTAATATGATGACGCGTGATAATGGCATTTTGGATATCAGGACGTCGTAAATCCAGGTAACGATATTTAAGGCGAAGCGTTTCATCTGCATTAACGTTAGGAACAATATAGAATGGCGGTGTTTCGGCACTATTCAACATAATCAAGTCTGTTGCTTGCACCTCGATCATTCCTGTAGCCATCGCAGTGTTTTCCTGACCCTCAGGACGATGTTGAACTAGACCTCTTACGCCCACAACATATTCTGATCGCAATTTTTCTGCTTCAGCAAAAGCTTCAGGCTGGCTTTGTGGGTCTAAAGCAACTTGCACAATGCCTGTACGATCGCGTAAATCAAGGAATATTAACCCGCCTAAGTTACGCCTTTTCTGTACCCAGCCGTAAAGTGTTATGTTTTGATTGACTTGTTCGAGGCCGACTTCACCACACATCATACTGCGCTTAAATTGTTTCTCACTTAATTTCATGATACCACCTCAGTTTTTTCTTTTGAAATTCTTGATACTTATTAATATATATACTAGCATCTTTTGGGGCTGCTAGGCGAGTAAATTTTTGATCTGCGTTTAAGATCTTTGTCACTGCACCGGCTCCACATCCATACACCGATAGCAGTTCACTAATCATTGCACTATTGTAGACACAAGGTTTGGTATCTTTTCGCACATAACCAATATTCGGGAATCCTCCAACCGTACCACTTTGACGATACAGATAATATGGATGATAGCCATTCTCTTGAAGAGCCTCCGTGCTATACCGATTCATTTTTTCAATCACAGAATAGTTTGCAAGCTCGTGATCGTGCTGAATCGTTAATGTGGCAGTTCGCTTCTGGGCTAGATTATGAATGGTAATATTAGCAGGCTTTATCTTTAGGACTTGGTTCAGAGAGTCATAGACGTTCGAAAGATTCTCACCTGGCAAGCCCAAAATCAAATCCATGTTGACATCGAATCCCAGCTGATGCGCTAAATAGACTTTTTCACTAATTTGCGCTGCCGTATGATGGCGATTCACTCTTCTCAAGGTCTCATTATTCATGGTCTGGGGATTGATGCTCACCCGTGTGACCTCATAATCAAGCATTAATTGCAATTTCTCACGATCAACGGTATCCGGTCTTCCCGCTTCTACGGTGTACTCGAGTTTAGGTTTACTCGGCATTAAGGCGATCGCCAAAAATAACTTCTCGAGCTGATTGACTGTGAGGATTGTAGGTGTACCCCCACCCAAATAGATCATAGCCACACTCAGTTCCGCGCTTCTTAAATAGTCTGCTAATTCATCAATCTCTTGAATTAATGTATTTAAATATTGATCAATCAATTCTTGATTTTGTAAGTTTGCGATGGTTATAAATGAACAATAGGTGCAGCGGCTGGGGCAAAAAGGAATATTTATAAATAGCGCAATTTGCTTTCCTCCAACCCGATAAGGTGCAATCAAACGCTGTTCTTCATCTGCTATTCGCCAAAGTAAATCAATTATATCATCACTTATTTCTACATTATATTTTAAATGATTAAAGATTTCTGATTGATTCAAACCCTGTTGTCGCAATAGGTGGATTAATTTAACAGGGCGGACTCCCGTTAGTTTTCCCCAAGACAAAATCTGTTATGCTCCTTTTCAAATCCGATTGTCGTAAATTGGCCATGGCCTGGATAGACAGCCGTTTGCTCAGGGAGTCTACACAATTTTGCCAATGACCGTTTAATTGCTGCCAAATCGCCACCAGGTAAATCCACCCGTCCCATTGAGCGATAGAACAATGTATCTCCACTAAATAATGTATGGTGCTCAGGGAGATAAAGAGAAATGCCTCCTTCTGTGTGTCCGGGCGTCACGATCACTTGGAAAATCAATGAGCCGACGGTTAAGACATCCCCTTCTTCTAATAAGAGAGTTGCCTTAGGTTGACCAGGCAGCATATTTAAATAACGCGCAAGATTATTTTCCACATCATAAAGACGATATTCATCAAGAGGATTAATGGCAATCGAACAGTTGAAGTGGTCAAATATGGCTTTATTACCTGCTATATGATCAGGGTGACCATGGGTATTAACGATATACAGCAGCGTTAGTTTTTCTTGCTCTAAATAATGAATAATCCTGGCTGTATCTTCTGCAGGATCAATCACTAACGCTTTTCTTGATTTGAGATCGGTAACAATAAACGTGTTCGTACCAAACTTTCCATTAACAATCGTCGTAATATTCATCGTTATACTCCTAATTATGATCAAGTATTAGAGTAACAGGACCATCGTTAATCAACTGGACCTGCATATTCGCCCCAAAGATTCCTTGTGAGGTATTAACACCTTTACTCTTGACTTGAGAAATAAATTCTTCGTAAAGCGCTTCGGCAATCTCTGGACGTGCGGCATCACTGTAGCTTGGACGTCGTCCACGCTTACAATCCCCATACAAAGTAAACTGTGAAATAATGAGCATCTCTCCAGCCACATCAAGAAGTGAGTAATTCATTTTATCATTTTGATCACTAAAAATGCGCAAGTGACATATTTTATCAACCATCCATGGAATGAGATCTGCTGAGTCCGCTTGGTTAAAGCCGACTAAAACAACGATCCCAGTCTGGATTTTACCAACTATTTGCCCTTCAACACGGACACTTGCTTCTGATACTCTTTGAACGACTACTTTCATAAGAACCTCAAATCCTGCGCACTTGATGAATATCTTTAATAGAAGAAATCCTGCGCATAGCGTTATCTAATTGCTCCAGATTCTGCAATTCTAAGGTGACATAGACAATGCCGCCCCGTGCATTCAAAGCTGCTATGTTGATATCTAAAATTGATATGGCACCAAGGATATCATAAATAGCTCCGGGTCGATCCGATACGGTGATTTGTAGCGGAACAGGATAAAGATGCTTGAGCTCTTCGTCCCAAATAACATCAATAAAACGATCGGCGTCATCAGCACGGTCTGGAATATTGCTACACTCTTTACGATGAATCGTAACGCCTTTACCCCGTGTGATATAACCAATTACGTTGTCACCAGGTATGGGGTGGCAGCATTTAGCAATTCGCAGTAAGGCATTGTCAATCCCCTGAATAGATACTCCACGCGTCGTGATTGTTGTGTTTTTCTGTTCTTTTTCGAAATTTTCAACCAATAGACTTTCGGGCTCGTACTCGTTACGATAAGATTCAATCAGTTTATTCGCGGCACTGATCGCGGACTGATTGCCATAGCCAATCGAAGCCAATAGATCATCGAATGAAACATAGTTAAGATCCTCGATCAGTTCAGTCGTAAAATCGTGTTCTTTATTATTGATAATTGATTTACCAGAGTAGCCGAGTTTCTTAATTTCGGCATTTAGTTGGGCTTGACCTCTTTCGATATTTTCCTCACGTTGCTCACGCTTAAACCACTGACGAATACGTGACCGCGCAGATGAGGTACGAGCTATTTTAAGCCAATCACGACTTGGTCCGTTTGCGCTCTTGGAGGTCAAGATATTTACAATATCACCGGTCTTGAGCTGATAGTCTAAATTAACAATTGCATTGTTTACTTTCGCACCTATACAGCGATTACCGATGGCAGTATGGATGCGATAAGCTAAATCAATCGGGGTTGCACCAGAAGGTAGATCAATGACATCCCCTTTGGGAGTGAACACAAAGACTTGGTCAGCAAACAGGTCTACTTTCAAACTATTAACAAATTCTTCTACATCTTTAAGCTCTTGTTGGAATTCCAAGACTTGACGTAACCAAGCAAACTTAGTCTCATTGCTGTCAAAAGAAGAGATGCCTTCTTTATACTTCCAGTGAGCCGCAACACCATATTCAGCGATTTGGTGCATTTCTCGTGTTCGAATCTGAATTTCAATCGGCTCTTTTCGCATACCGATCACGGTTGTGTGCAGAGATTGATAGCGATTCGGTTTTGGCATAGCGATATAGTCTTTAAAACGGCCGGGCAAAGGTGTCCAAAGCGTATGCACAACACCTAAGGTCGAATAACAATCTTTACTGGTATCAACAATGACGCGTACAGCCGTTAAATCAAATATTTCATCAAAGGATTTATCTTTTTCAGTCATTTTTTTATAAATGCTATAGAAGTGCTTCGGTCGTCCGGTAATTTCAGCCTTAATCCCTTGTTCTTCTAACTTTGAACGTAAAGTAGTGATAATCTCGCTGACAAATTCCGTGCGCTCCGAACGTTTCCGATCAACCAATCGCCGGATCTCTTTATAATATTCTGGCTTCAAATAGCGAAAAGATAGATCTTCTAAATCCGATTTTAAAGAATACATCCCTAAGCGACTTGCTAACGGTGCATAAATATCTAAGGTTTCTTGGGCAATTGTCTTTTGTTTTTCAACCGTGCGGTATTGCAGCGTGCGCATATTGTGCAGACGATCCGCTAATTTGATAATCACGACTCGAATATCACTGGCCATTGCCAAAAACATCTTATGAAGGTTCAAGGCTTGCTGTTGTACATGTGTCTTTTCTTTGATGCGCGTCAACTTGGTAACACCATCCACTAGCAGAGCAATATTCTTGCCGAATATCTCCTCTAACTCTTCCATAGTCACAGGAGAATCTTCTATGACATCATGTAAAATCCCCGCAATAACAGCCTCAAAATCCATTTCCAAATCTTGAGCTAGTATTTCAGCCACGGCAAGCGGATGAATAATATAAGGTTCACCACTTTTACGCTTTTGATCCTCATGGGCTTGTAGCGCCACATCGTAAGCTTTTTGGAGGATATTTAATTGCTCTTCAGTCAATTCGGGTTGCATAGCTGCAATAATTTTTTGCAAAGCCATAACAACACCTCCTCGTTTAGTATTCTAGTAAGGTTTTAATGTCATAGTCTTTCAATACTTCTCGTCCTGTTAAAAACGTTAATTCCATAATAAAACCAAATCCCACGACGATGCCACCAAGCGATTCGATTAATTGAGCTGTTGCCAAAGATGTACCACCAGTCGCCAGCAAATCATCAAGGACTAATACTTTCTGACCGGGTTTAATAGCGTCAAGATGTAATTCGATCGTATTAGTTCCATATTCTAATTCGTACTCAATGCTTTTCGTCGGCGCTGGTAATTTGCCGGGTTTACGTACGGGTACAAAACCTTTTTTTAAGGCATAGGCAACGGGTGCCCCGACAATAAAACCGCGCGCTTCTGGACCAACAATCAAGTCAATATCTTCCTCACGATATAGATCAACTAATGCAGAAATCGCAAAGTAAAATGCTTCGGGATCTTTTAGCAAGGTTGTAATATCCTTAAAACCGATTCCAGGCTGAGGGAAATCCTGTATCTCACGTATGTATTCTTTTAGTTCTATATTATTCATTGGAGGTCCTCCTTGTGTAGTGTTGCTGCAATTCATCAAGTGACGCCGTTAATAGGTAATTATACTCCTGCTTTGCGCCTTTTATTAAATCTTGCAAAGCTGTGAGAGACGTTGAATTCGATAGGTCCTGTTTGCTGACGTCTGGAGCAAAATTAAACCAAATGACATCCGCTGTTATGCATCCCCATTTGATAAAACGAAGCTCATCAAATGTTTGCAGTCCATGTAATAACTGGTCTCGCGTTATTTGATCATGGCTATATGTTGCCAAATTAATAATGGAATTATTCGCTGCCTGAAGAGATTGTAAATATCGATATATAACCGATAATTGCGGTTTATCCAGACTCAAGCTTGTTAATTCATTAATTTGAGCTTGATAATCGTTTCTATTATACAGTAAATGCAGAGAAATTGCTTTATTAGAATTGAATTTTCGTAAGACATGACGCGTTGTCGGGATCCCCCAAATAACGAAGTGGTCTGTGTCAATATTGACCAGCTGAGAAAAACGCGAAAACTTCTTAGTTTGGTGATTATAGATCAAAGGCTGGTTAAAGAGTATTTGTTGATTTAGCTCTCTAGACTTGTCCTGATCGGCATAAAAATAGGCTGTTGTAACTGAATTTGTCTGGTTAAGGAGTTGAAGAAGTTGCTCTTTCTTGTTCTCTGAGTTGCGCTGATCGAATATGTTGCTAAAACCATTAGGCCGCCAGGCTTTGCCTATAACATTAACACTCGTTCGTCCTTGCCAAATATTGAGTTCTAAAGTTCCGACTAGGTCAATATAGTCACCCTGTTCAATCGCTAGGTCACCTTGCTGCCAAAAGAGACAGCCCAGCTCATTTTCGCCTTGTGCGATGGTTAATTTCGTATGTTTTCCTGCACTGAGTTTTTGTATCCCTGTGACCTCTACGCCTTTAACAAGTACTTGAGGCCGTGGATTGCCAAGCCCAAACGGCGCGAGACTTTCCAGAGTCTGCACATTCGACGCACTTAATTGGGTTAGATCCGTTACTAAATCAATCGATATTTTTGGGGAAAAAATTGTTTGATCCGCAATTTGCTCCATGTCTTGCGTTAATAACACCCGTAATCGGTCTAAATTGTTAATGTTTATGGACATTCCAATGGCCATCGCATGACCACCAAATTTTAGTAGTAAATCCTGATGTTTGATTAGGTGTTTCTGTAAATGCACCCCGCTAATACTACGGCCACTCCCTTTTGCGACATCTGTATCCCCATCTCCTCCTAATAAAATGACGGGACGATAATAGCGATCGACTAACCTTGATGCCACAATTCCTAATACGCCATGATGCCAATGGTCGCAATAAAGAATGATAAAACGCCGATGAAGAGCTTGGTCCTCTTCTACTAAACTAATGGCTTCTTTTTCAATTTGTTTTTCAATAAAGCGGCGTTTTTCATTTTGGCCATCAAGAAAAACAGCTAATTCCAAGGCTTGATCGGGATCACTTGTAGTCAATAACTCTAAGCTTTGGCGAGCCGAGCCAACCCGACCACCCGCATTGAGGCGTGGACCGATTCCAAATCCAATTTGACCTGTAGTGATTTGGCGGTTGCCAAATTTACAGATTTGAATTAAGGCATTAAGGCCAGGAAGCGTCACATTTTGATTCAATTTCTCGAGACCTTTGGCGACAATAATACGATTCTCACCAATCAAAGGCACAATGTC
>CAZVAO010000067.1:0-13563 GCA_964625175.1 uncultured Clostridiaceae bacterium | reverse complement strand
ACTGGATGTACCTTGACAGAGATGCCACGGGGAAGAAGAAGATTGAGGAGATGAATGCACACCGGATAGCACATACGGATTGTAGCTCTATATATGATGGGTATCAGGATTTTTTGATGGCCATCACGCATACGGATATATTCTTTGATTCTTTTCTCTTCTTCATCTGGACATAGGCGACACGGAATAACCTATAAATCAGACTTTTTGCATAGGCATCGAGCGGAGATCTATCGATTAATACGCCCTTGCCCCACCGCAACAGTATAGTGGTTGAATCCATAATCACGCATTTTGCATAGATCTTCATCAGATCCTTGTACAGCGAGTAACCACCAAGACATCCCTAATAATGATTCCAAGGTTGTTGAATTTGGCGTGGATTGTGGGCTGAACTCTCCTATGTCTTATATTTCTGTTTTGTGCATGGCAGCCTGTGTATTTAGCGCAAATTATACTTTTTGAGCAGGATAAGCTTCAATATGCACACTTTTTTTAGATTGCTAATACAAGATTTTACTTTAAAATAAAATATGGGCAGGTGAAAACCCCTCCCATACTTATCGCTATATTAGTAGACTAATAGCCCTTTTTGACGATTGCAAATACATCTGCAGTTGCCACAAGGACCAATGCAATGATTACCGTCGCAATCACAGCTGGATACATACTGTTGAACCCAGTCGCCGAGGTATGTTTGATTAAGATTCCAGCATATGCCCAGATTATGACGAGCCCATATCCATAGTCTTTTGTTTTAATAATATACATGATGCCAATAATCGCACCGACTAAAATAATCACGACGGTCCACATTGCTTCGGACAGTCCTAATCCACTCCAGCCTAAGCTCACGAGCAGCGTCGTTACGTTGGCAATCGTAGCTACCGTAATCCACCCAAAGTAGATGCTAAAGGGGAGCTTAACAAAGAATTTTTCTTTTGCAGTCAGGTTTTCTTTTCTGATCGAAATTACAATGCTCATGAGGCAAACTAAAATAATAGCCATAAGGATCATCGAGAAATTGATTAGCTGATAATGCCAAGTGAAAATCCAAATTGTATTTGCCACAGATGATAGCGAAAATATAATGCCGATTTTGTTTAACAGCTCACGACTAATCCGATCATTCTTATTGATAATTCCGAGTTGATAAAATGAATATAACGCAAGCAATAAGTAGATAACCCCCCAGATTGCAAATGTAATTCCTGCTGGAGCAAAAAGATTTGGATAGGAATCCGATACTGCACCTGTACCAATACCATTAATGGGAATAATATTTGCCAATGCATTAACAACAACCATTGCAATAAAAGTTACCACTACAGATGTTTTTATACTTTTTTTCATGCGGGATACCTCCTTTTTCATAATTATACCATAATAGACAACACAATATTCGATGGACAGCATAAAAGAAATCGTAGGAATGGGTCTTCCCGACAAAAAATAACTGTCGCACTATATGTTAGTGCGACAGCCTTTTTTTAGTCTTCTAAATACTCCAATTCGATACTGGAAGTCAAAATATCTGTATAACTGTAAGATACGCGTGGGATAGAGGATAGCTTATTATCTAAGCGTACAGTGAACACATGAGGGTAGGTCTTCTCTAAAATACCTTCTCGGGTCACTGTCTTCTTTCTACCACGATTTGCTTTAAGCTTAATTCGCTTTCCTAGATGGCCTTCTAAGTCTGAACGTATATCTCTTAATGCAGTCATTTACACCATCCTTCCTAAATATCATCTTGTTAATTATACCACAAATCGACCCGAATAGCAATCATAAGGTCTCTGAAACGTTGTATTTATAGGATTTTTACTTACTCAATAAGTGCTAATATTCGTGCTGCGAAAACAACCGCATCTTCGTCACTGCGCATGATCACTAAAATCGTATTATCACCAGCGATAGAGCCCAGAACCGTATCATCTTGGAAACTGTCTAAAGCTTCTGCTGCTGCATTCGCGCTACCGGTCAAAGTGGTAATAACGACCATATTGCGCACATAGTCCACCTTAATGATTGAACAGAGCATGCGTAAATAACGATCACTGGTACTACCAGGTTGCTGGTTGGTGATATGCGAGTAGTAATAGCGACCGTTCTTGCTCTTCAGCTTTACCAGCCCTAACTCTTTAATGTCTCTGCTAATGGTTGCCTGCGTCACAGAAAACCCATGCGCGTTCAGCTCTTCGAGCAACGCTTCTTGAGTATCCAACTTCTTTTCACCAATAATCTCTAGGATAGTGGCATGCCGTCTGCTCTTCATTAAGAATTCCTCCCACTCATTTCAAATTTAATGACCTTTTCTACTTCAATAACTAAACGCTCAAAATCACTGACGGATAACCGCTCTGCCCGATCCGATTCCTTTAGATCTGCCTTTATAAAAATATCATGCCAACATTCCTTAGATAAGTCCAATTCAGCAACCCCCTTAGCATTCAGTGCATTAAACACCATCTTACGCCTCTGAGCAAAAGCCTTCTGAACGACTAGCTGGAATAATCTTCGATCGTAAGGTGCTGGCGTATTATAGGGCTCAATAACAATTATCGCGGAATCAACCTTCGGTCGCGGGATGAAGCATCCGGCACTAACCACTGCAGCAATGCTCACTTTACCACGAGCTTGTACGGTAACCGATGGGGCACCATACAGTCGCGATCCGGATTTAGCCGCCAACCGATCCGCAACTTCCCTTTGTACTAGGAAAACAAGCCGCTGCCATACCAAATTGCTCTCCAGTAGATAGAAAATAACAGGCGTTGTGATGTAATATGGCAAATTAGCAATGGCTTTTAATGAAGGGTGTTGGGGCACGATATCCGTTAGAGGCGTCTTCAGAATATCACTAAAATATGTTGTAATATTGGAAAACTCATCCAAAGTTGTGGCCAATATTGGTTTCAAGCGCTGATCAATTTCAACTGTAATAATTTCACCGACTAAGGGCGCCAATGTGCTCGTTAAAGTGCCAATTCCTGGACCCACCTCTAAAACCAAATCGGCAATCGAAGGATCAGCCGCCTGAACGATGCGTTGTAGTGCCATTCGATCAATGAGGAAGTTTTGTCCCAAGCCTTTGCTAAAAGTCATGCCATGTGTGGCCATCAGATCCTTAATGACGTTGATCGATATTAAATTAGGCATCACAAACCCTCATTTTAAACAAGCGGTAGGCATTTTGCGTCGTATTCTCAGCAACCATCTCAAGTGGGAGACCTCGTAGTTCTGCAATCTTCTCAGCTACTCTTCTAACATAGGCGGGTTCATTTCGCTTGCCACGATAAGGCACCGGTGCCAAATAAGGACAGTCTGTTTCAATCAGAAGCCGATCTAAGGGCACATACTTTGCCACATCGGGCAACTTGCGTGCATTATTAAAAGTAATAGGACCAGCAATGGAGATATAATATCCTAAATCCAAAAATTTAGCAGCCATCTCGACCGATCCTGAATAACAATGCAAAACACCCAGAACTCTCCCTCGATACTTTGCTAGCATCTCATAAACATCTTGGTGGGCTTCCCTATTATGAATAATAACGGGTAACCCCACTTGCTCTGCAAGTGCCAATTGTTGATCAAAAATCTCTTTTTGGGTTATCTTTGGCGCAAAATCATAATGGTAATCAAGCCCTATCTCGCCCCAGGCTACTATCTTGTTATCTGTAACCCAACTACGCATCTTCTCTAAATCAGAGGGATCACACTCTGCCGCGTGATGAGGATGAATCCCTATTGCAGCATGTAAGCCGCGATATTGATGTGCCTGTTCTACTGCAAGTAAGGATGTCTTATAATCAGCACCCACATTAATCATTTGACGGACATCGGCGGCTATTGCTCGCTCAATCACGGCATTTATATCTTCAGAAAACCGTTGATCGTTCAAATGAACATGTGTATCTATTATTTTCATATTAATCCTCCATAAGCAAATATATTAATTTATTAGCAAATATATTAATTTATTAACTGATTTGGTTTAAATTTGACTTAATTTAGCTATCATTGTTGACTATTTTACCATATATATGTATAATTATAAAGACAATTAGCATATAGCTAAACAAAGGGGAGAGAAAATTGAAAGCAACCGGGATAGTCCGTCGTATTGATGATTTAGGTCGCCTAGTCCTGCCAATTGAGTTACGTCGTGTCATGGGTATTGAAATTAAAGATTACGTTGAGATTTATGTGGATGACGACAGTATCATCCTTAAGAAATACGCACCTGCTTGCATCTTCTGTGGTTCAGCTGATGATTTGCAAATGCATATGGGTCGAAAAGTTTGTCTGGAATGCGTCAAAAAAATGGCCAATGGTGTTGAGTAGGTCTCAACCTACTAAACCATAGGATTGTTTCACTTCAAAATATGAGAACAGCGCTAGCGCTGTTCTTTGTTTTTAAAAAGCAAATCATACACGTCGTTGCGCCGTAAAGCGCGGTCGTGTGCCACTTTCTTAAGCGCATCTTTACGACTATACCCCTGTTCTACATATTGAGCATAGTGTTCTTCAACCGTCACATTAGCATAAATATTCAAAGTGGTTTCTTCATCATGACTTCCTTCAACAACGACACAAATCTCTCCCTGTGGTTGATATTCTAAAATATCAGCATCTCCGAGCTTACCCCTCAAAAATGTTTCATGGACTTTTGTCAACTCGCGAGCAACCACAACTTCTCTTTGACCACCTAATTCAACACCCATATCCTTTATGACCTCTGTAAAGCGATGGGGACTAACATAAAATAGGATTGTTTCAGGATAATAACGAAAATGCTGCAGGCGTTGTCGACGATCTTTTGCTTTACGTGGCAGAAAACCAGCAAACAAAAATGACGTCGTATCTAACCCAGATGCAATCAGGGCATTAACAAAGGCGACAGGCCCGGGAATCGGCACAACGGTAATCCCCACCTCAAGGGCTTGTTGAACAACAATTGTACCAGGATCGCTAATTGCAGGGGTGCCTGCATCACTTACTAAAGCAATATCCATCCCAGAAAGCAGTTTCTCGATCAATTGCTCTCCTCGACTTCTTTCATTATGTTCATGATAAGAAATTAGGGGTGTTCGAATTGCGAAATGGCGGCAAAGCTGCTTTGTCCGCCGTGTATCCTCACAGGCGATTAAGGCGACTTCTTTTAAAATACGTAGGGCTCGAAATGTTATATCTTCTAAATTTCCGATAGGGGTAGCGACTAAATATAGTTTTCCATTGCTCATCGTTGTCCCTCCGGAAAGCAAAATTGTTGCATTTGCTCTGTATAGTGCCCATTTTCATAAATAATCAGGGGTGGCAATAGGTTTAAACCTGGTTTAGCGCCTTTGACCGCCTCCACTAAAAATATGTGTGAATTCTTTTTTGTGTTCGATTGCACAAATTGCAGTCGTTTCGGCTCTAATTGCGCATGACGTAAAGCTGATAACATATCAACAATACGAGAGCTCGGGTAGACCAAAAAAACTTTACCGCCGTATTTCACCATTATCCTACAAGCGCGTATGACATCCTTAAGCTCACAATGTATTTCATGACGCGCCTTGGCTTGTGCATCGTTTGAGCTTGTTTGACCCGAACTTATTTTAAAATAGGGCGGATTGCAGAGGACGGTATCGAAGGACTCTCGTGTAAAATAATCTTCTACTCTCTTCAAATCCCCCACTATGACTTTGACGCGATCACTTAAATGGTTCAACTCAATGCTACGTTGAGCCATCTCCGCCACGTCTTTTTGAATTTCCAAACCCCATGCCCTTAATTTTTGATTGCGCGCAACTAGAAACAGGGGGATTGCTCCATTACCTGTACCTAAATCAAGTGCTTTTTGAACACCAGTGTATCGTCCAAAAGAAGCCAGAATAATCGCGTCTATGCCAAACGAGAAGCGTGCCGTATCCTGTATAATGCTTAAGCCCGTGAACATTAAATCATCAATGCGTTCCATCTCTAAACCGTTAATTATTTCGCTTTGCTTTTTTAGGCTTGAAATCGAGATCAGTCAGCAAGTACTCGCGTCGGTTATCACCTTCCAATTCGACGACTACTGTTTCTTTAACCACGCAAGTAGAAATCACTTTACCTGGCCCGTCAGGCGTTTCGACTACTTTGCCTTTACGGGGCAAGAGCTTGTTCATCTTCTCGTAATGCTCATTTTCATAGCGCAAACAACACATCAAACGACCACAGATCCCCGAGATTTTTGTTGGGTTTAACGTTAAATTCTGCTGTTTGGCCATTTTAATTGAAACAGGCAAAAACTCACTCAAGTGACTCGTGCAGCACAACTCGCGCCCACAAGGCCCAATTCCTCCTAACATCTTCGCTTCATCCCGCACCCCAATTTGACGTAATTCAATTCGCGTACGGAAAACTGTGGCGAGATCTTTAACCAAATCGCGAAAATCCACGCGTCCATCAGCAGTAAAGTGAAAGATAATCTTGCTGCCATCAAAGGCATATTCTACATTGACAAGATTCATCTCTAACTTCCGGTATGCAATTTTCTGATTGCATATTTTGGCTGCTTCTTCCTCTTTTGCTCTGTTTGAGAGCAAACTCTCTTCGTCCTGCTGGGTGGCAATTCGCACAACTCGCCTCAAGGGAGATACGATCTCTTCTTTCTGTACTTCTCGCATTTCCCCAATTATTTCTCCATATTCTAAACCGCGAGCCGTTTCAACAATAACATGCATACCCGCTTGAACATCAAAGTTCCCTGGGTCAAAATAATATACCTTCCCGGCTGAGCGGAACCTTACTCCAACTACTTTAATCATGTTTATCCTCCATTAAACCTAATAATAGGTTCTCTAATACTAATTGCTTATTCTGGTACTGTGCAAACTGTTTACGTGCCTGCATTAAAGACTGGCAATCCTGCAATAAGCGCTTCTGGGAACGCAATAAGAGACCGCCGACATTTACATTCTTGATATGGCGCAAGTGCTCATCGGATCGCAAAGCGGATGACCAAATATTCTCTAATAAATATAATACCATATCTAATTCTGTGTCTAATTTCACCAGCCGTTCTGCAATTAGCAAAGCTTGATAACTGTCGCCACTATCCAGAACTTCAAATATTTCGCCTAATAATTGTTGCACATCGAATTCATCAAATATTTCTGCTAAATCTAAAGCTTGACCAATGCTACCGTTGGCAACCAAAACAAGCAACTCATAGAAACTACTCTCTATTGCGAGCTGTTGCATTGCTTGCTTAAGCTGTTCCAGCGTTAGTGGATTAAATCGCAAAACCCGACAGCGAGATACAACGGTACTAAGCATCTTAGAGATATTGGAGCAGATTAAAATAAAGACCGTATCCAATGGCGGTTCTTCTAAGGTTTTTAGAAGGGCATTTTGAGCCTGTGTGGTCATTTTCTGAGCATCATCTATCAAAATAATCTTCTTCGTTGCCGTGGTAGGCGGCAAAAAAACCATCTGCTGCCACTCTCGGATTTCTTTAACACCTAAAGTCTTTTTATTTGTTTCCCAGCGCCTCACATCAGGATGAAGATTATTAACAATCAAACGATCCGTATCTGGACGACCGTCTAGTTCAAAAATAGCCGAAGCGAAAGCCAAAGCAACACGCTTTTTGCCAATCCCGGATAAGCCAACAAAAAGATAGGCATGCCCGATACGGCCTGCCTGAACTTGTCCCTGAAGGGCAGCGATAGCCTGCTTGTGTCCAATTACGGTTTTCCAAAGCATTTTTTAACTATATCCTCTTATGCTCTGTGGAATTCCTCAACGTCGATTACAAAAATTGTAGCTCCGCCGACAATAACTTCCACTGGATAGGGTAAGAATGATTCAGTGCCTGAAGTTCCTACTGGAGACATAGGCGTCACAAGTTGCTCTCTAGAATGACATGTTTCCTTGATAATCCCAATTACATTTGGAACATGCTCCTCTTCTACACCAATCAGCAACGTCGTATTACCCGCCTTAAGAAACCCGCCACTACTCGCTAATTTGGTAACACGGTAGCTATCCGTCATCAATCGCTCTAATAAGCGAACACTATCTTTATCCTGCACGATGGCAATGATCATTTTCATTTCCAACACTCCTTTTTATTAACTATGCTATATGATAACTTTTACAAACAAACTATTGCTTCTTTTTGCGATGCCCCGCAACCCCCCGGATTGACTCCGCAGATACTCAACCAACTCGATCGTAAATGCTTCTCCCGGCATAATCACTGGAACTCCGGGAGGATAATGCATAATAACATCTTTCGCAACTCTCCCTACAGCTGTATGTAGGTCAATCCATTCAGAATCCGCGTAAAAAACAGATCGTGGGTTCATAATTGTGCGACGACTATCAAACTGTGGCAGCACTAGAGCTGGTTGCTCAGATACAGCTACTTCATACATCTGTGATTCGGTAAAAGATTGTAACAACAACTCAATCTCTTGGGCTTGTGTCTGAGGGGTCAATAACAACAAGACATGATTTCCCTCTATTTTTTCAAACATTATACCATATTTCCTGCTTATATTTACCCAGTTTTGGTGATGTTTAATCGATAAATGGATATTCATTTTAGTAAAATCTTGGTTTTTCAGATTCAGGTCATTAATCCGAACATGCGGGAAACTCTGGAGTCGGAAATAGGTTGTTTTTAACAAGCTGTAAAGCGCTTGATAGGCCTCTGCTGCCTCGTTTGCCAGATAAGCTTGACAAGCATCTAAGGATGCCAAAATCAGGTACGAAGGGCTTGTAGAATGCAACACTCGACGCGCTTCAACTAGCATGTCCCGTGTAACACGATCGCCCTGTATATGAAGCCATGCCGCCCCCGTCAGTGCTGGCAATGTTTTATGGGCGCTCTGCACCACAATATCTGCACCAGCATCAACAGCTGATAAAGGAAGTAGCTCGCTAAAATGCCAATGCGCGCCATGGGCTTCATCAACAATGAGTGGAATATGGTAGTGATTGGCCAAAGCTACAGCCGCGACCATATCCCCAGCCTTCCCATCATATGTGGGATTTTGGAGAACTATGGCTTTGATATCTGGGTCTTGGGCCAAGATTTTCGCAATTTGGCCCATTGAAAAAGGTTCGATCAGACCATCAGCATCGTAGTCAGGACTCATATATATAGGGTTTGCTCCACAAAGCACCAAAGCATGCCAAATTGAAACATGGCTGAAGCGTGGCACCAAAACCTTTTGCCCAGGTTTCACACAGGCGAGCAAAGCCATGTGTAACCCTACCGTCGAACCCTGCGTTAAATAAAAACTGTGTTCCACACCGTAAAGTTGTGCCGTTAGTGCTTCAGAACGAGCAATGACATCTTCGGCAAAAAGTAGGTTGTCAAGCCCCGGAACTTCTGTGACATCATAACGCCAGACCTCAGAACCCCATCCCGTCAATGGTTCAGGGATCTTCCGACCACCTTGGTGCCCTGGCATGTGCCAACGTACTGGATTTGCGTCTGAATATTCTTTTATTGCATCGCAAATTGGTGTTTTTCTAACCATACCCTACTCCTTAATACGCCTATAATCATTATAACTGTAAAACGCTAGATAGTAAATGTTCAACGCAAATGAAGGGCTGGAATGGGGAATGATGAATAGAAGTCGATAGGTTCTTCCTAATAGCTAAAACCTAATTCCAAACCCCTTAAAAACCCATTCCCGAACCCCTAACAGCTAGCCATTATGCAAAAAGAGCCATCCTCATGATGCAAGGCTGACTCTTTGACGAGTACTAAGTTTACTACTTGATCAGAGGCTCTACTATACCCTTTACCCCTGCAAGTGCCAGGACAATAAATGCGGCTCTCTGCACACCAATATGGTCATCCGTTGGATCATACCACTCCTGGAGGCTATGAACGCCGCCAGCTTCTCCTCCGCCACCGATGCAAATCCCAGGGATTTTCAGGTCTACGGCTTGGCTCGCATTCGTACAACCGCCGAAATTTAATTCGGGTGTCGCACCCATTGCTTTGGTCACTTCCCATGCTAATTGCACAATAGGGGCATCTTTGTCTTGGGTACCTGCGGGAACATCAAGAATCCGCTCTAATTCAACCTTTACAACCCCTGGCTGCCCCCAGCGCTCATTCTCTAGACGGGCTCCTTCGTGGCAGCAATGGATAAATCGTTCTGTTAACTTATCTAATTCAAGTGCAGAAACTGAGCGCATGTTGATTTTAAAGTTAGCACGCTGGGCAATCGAGTGAATCTGATGCCCACCTTCGATGAAACTAACGGCATAAGTTGTCTTTGGATCAGTTGGAACATCCATATCATTGATTAAAGTAACCGCACGACCGACTGCGCTGTTTGGGTTAGGTGTTCCAAACTTGCCATAAGCATGTCCGCCAGGACCAGTATATGTCACCGAGTAATTGCGCATCCCCGTGGCTTCAAAAGTAATTCCGTCATGACCAGCGCCGTCAAGAGAAACACATGAGGTGATGAAAGGATAACGCAATAGCAATTTCCGCATACCCGATAGACCACCTAGCCCCTCTTCGGCAACAGTTCCACCAACCATCACATCACCAATTAACTCAATATTATTCTCCAGAATTGAGCGCGCCACAGAGAGTACGGCAGCTAATCCCCGTGTATCATCACAAATACCCGGCGCGTGGAGCAATCCATCTTTTTCAATTACTTCTGTTGTATCTCCAAAAGAAAAGACCGTATCCATATGCCCCTCTATTAAAACCGTTGGACCCTTGCCGGTGCCGCGAATAAATCCGAAGACATTACCATCTTCGTCAATTTCCACATCGACCAGTCCGTTGGCTTTTAGATACTCAGCAAATACTTTGCCACGCGCTTCCTCGTGGAAAGTCGGCGCTTCTACTAGCACCAGTTCTTTTTGCTCTTTCTGCGTACGAGCGGCATCCTGCTCGATATAGTCCATCATCTTCTTAACGGTGGGATGCTGCTGCAAGCCAGCAACAACTTTTGCAACCTCAGGTGTAACAACTGATTGTCTCATATTTAACACTCCTTTTCTCAATTATCAATAATAGTTTACACCAACCGAATAAAGTTGTATACGGATATTCGTTCTAATCCTACGATAACCGAAACATTAATGATCCAGCAGTAGGTCTTGCTATACTGCTCCCAATTGTGAACTGCGACATATGCTTTGGATCACTTATGCTCGTAATCATCCCTCGTATTTCCAAGCACATATTTGATCAGCTTCAAATGTGCAGTAGAAATTGCTAGATTTCCCCATTCCTCATCTTCATAAAAGTTCGAAGTCGAAGCAACCTTCTCGATTCGCAGCAGGAGTGTCTCCCAAATCCTATGGCTAAAGACGTGTTTAAATTGCTGTGGCACAATTGTAATTTCTGCATGTTCCAATCGGTAATGCTTACCAAGTTCCGTGATAGCCAGTTCAACTGCAGAAGGGCTCAGCTCGGTCACCTCAATCTGCGGCAACTCATAGAGCCCCGCTAAAAGACCTGTTTCAGGCCGCTTGCGTAGCAACAAACGCCCGTCCTCATCGCGCATGAAGGCTGCAATATAAGATACCAGCGTTTTCGAACTTTTCCTTGATTTAATCGGCAACAATTGTTGTAATCCTTTCATACGAGCCGCGCAGACAGGCACAGGGCATTCACCGCACTTCGGATTTCGTGGTGTGCAAATCAAAGCCCCTAATTCCATTAATGCCTGATTAAAATCCGCAGGATTCGTATCATCCATTATCTCCTGAAGATATGCTTCTATTTTTCGTTTCACCTTTGGTATTGCAATATCTTCTTCTGAACCGAGAATCCGACTAATGACTCGCAAGACATTGCCATCTACTGCAGGAACGCGAACCCCATATGCCATGCTTGAAATTGCCCCCGCTGTATAACTTCCGATTCCTTTAAGCTGTAAAATATCTTGATAGGCAGTTGGGAAAACGCCACCATAGCTATCGCGAACAATCTGGGCGGATAGATGCAAATTGCGTGCCCTACTGTAGTAGCCCAATCCTTCCCACAGTTTATAAACTTCATCCAAGTCGGCATCTGCTAGGTCTTTTACTTTAGGAAACCGATCCATAAATCGCAGATAATAATCGATGACTGTTTGCACCTGCGTCTGTTGCAGCATGATTTCAGACACCCATATTTTATAAGGATCTTGCGTCTGTCGCCAAGGGAGGTCCCTTTTATTCACTTGATACCATTTTATTAGCTCTATATTGAATTTTTTTACACGCTCTATCATTATCATCACCGCTTACTATTATAGCAGAAAATACAGTTTCATAACTCAAGGACTATTTCCCGGGAAATAGTCCTTGTTATTCTCAAATATAAATATTATCATAGAACTACTTACTTATAGGAGGTACTCATGAAAAAATTACTGATTGCTTATTTTTCTGCTACCGGAACAACTAAGGCCATCGTTGAAGCTATCGCCAAAGGGATTAATGAAGAAGAAATAAGCGTTCTTGATTTCACTAGCCTAGAGTCTCGGGGCGAAGGTGATATCCTTATTGAAGATGATACAGATGTGATTCTGGGTGGTCCAGTATATGCTGGTAGGATCCAAGCCTTTGCCATTAATCAATTGAAAAGAATCAAAGGAAAAGGCCATGCAGTCTGCGTCGCAGTCTTCGGCAATAGGGCTTATGATGATGCACTTCTTGAGATATATGATGCTGCGAAAAGCAATGGCTTCACTGTTGCCGGCTGTGGTGCCTTTGCAGCGGAGCATTCCTTCTCTCATGCAACAGGCATTGGGGTTGCAAAAGGACGCCCTGATGAGAAAGACTTAGCAATAGCAGAGCAATTTGGTAAAGCGATCGCCGCTAAAGTTGATATGGGTGACGTTCAAAGTGTTGTGCCCAGCGGTAACCGCCCTTATAAAGAAGGTATGTCACCAACATCTCATACACCACTTACCCTAACTACCTGCATCAAATGCGGCAAATGCGCTGCAGCATGCCCAACGAACTCAATTGATGAGGATTTTAAATGTATTATTGAAACCTGCATTCTCTGTTGCGCTTGTGCAAAAGCCTGTCCAATTGATGCAAAGGTGATCACACGAGAAGGAAGTATCAAATTTTGTGAGAAGCTTGAAGCTAGCGGAAGAAAAGAGCCGGTGCTGTTTATCTAATTTTCAAGAGAAACAGCGGTAGAGGTATTAACCTCTCCCGCTGTTATGATTAACTGGCATATTAGTCCCTCCTCACAAAGAGCACTTCACCCAGTAACCCCTCTGGAAGACAATTAAATCATTAATAACTTGAAAAAAACCACAGCCTCTTAGGCCTTTCGGATCGCGCCACTCCAGAATTGACCACTGTCCGTCTTCAAAAATATGTTCTACTATACACACCATCTCGTGTTCACAGAATTCCCGTTCGAACATCTCTTTAATCGCAGCTTTACCATTAACAGGATCCGTCATAACCTGATGATTAACAGCATTCTCATCATAGAGTTCAGCAATTGCCACGGCATCTTCATTATTAAAAGCTTCAACCCATAAGCTAATCACTTCTTTCGGTCTCATATAATCCCTCCTC
>CAZVAO010000066.1:0-13591 GCA_964625175.1 uncultured Clostridiaceae bacterium | reverse complement strand
GTATAGGCTTTTTCTCCGTGAATCGTAATATCCAGCCCCCGCTGCTCGACATCCCTTGGCACACGAACAGGCTCGAATGCATTAATCACTTTTAGGATACCATAGGTGACGATAAAGGCATACAATGCACAGAAAGCAACGCCTATTACTTGAGTAAGCAATTGACTTGCATTGCCCTCTATTAATCCACTCACCCCATTAACCGAGGCGACTGCGAACACACCTACGGCAATGGATCCTAAAATCCCGCCGACACCGTGCACACCCCAAACATCCAAGGCATCATCCCAGCCCAGCTTAACGCGCAACTCTACTGCTGCATAACAAACCCCAGCAGCGGCTAATCCAATCACAACAGCGGCCCAAGGTTCCACATAGCCAGCAGCTGGTGTAATGGTAGCTAAACCAGCAACAGCTCCGGTTAAGGCGCCCACAAAAGAAGGTCTTCGCTCTCGAATCCAGGAAATTGCCAACCAAGTCGTCATCGCAATAGAAGCAGCAATCTCTGTATTAACCACTGCCATAGCCGCAACCCCATTGGCCGCTAAGGCACTTCCCCCATTGAATCCAAACCAGCCAAACCACAAAAGCCCGGTGCCCAAAGCAACAAATGTGATGTTGTGAGGAGACGTGCTTTCATTAGGTCCAATCACGCGTTTGCCGACAAAGAAGACTGAGGCCAGAGCAGCAATTCCGGCACTGACATGCACGACAATCCCTCCTGCAAAATCGATAAGACCCATCTTAGCGAGAAATCCCCCACCCCAAATCCAGTGGACTAATGGAATATAGACAAACACACTCCAGAGCACCAGAAATTTTAAATAGCTTTTAAAACTCACACGATCTGCAAATGCACCGGTAATAAGCGCTGGGGTTATGACCGCAAACATCTGTTGATAAACAAAGAATACGATAAAGGGGATGGTTGCCCCATAAGCAGCATTCGGTATTAATCCCACGCCATTTAAACCAAAATATTTGAGGTTTCCTATGAGGCCACCAACATCTGGACCAAAGGCAAGGCTAAAACCTCCAAAAAACCAGATCGCTGTCACGACACCCATTGATATAAAACTCTGCATCATGATGGTTAAGACGTTCTTTTTGCGCACCAGTCCACCATAAAAAAAAGCTAACCCCGGTGTCATAATAAATACCAATGCCGCACTAATTAAAACAAACGTGGTATCTCCACTGTTAATCATTCGTAACTCCCCCTATTAACTAAAAGCTTGTACACTAAGCTTAATCGTTATTGGCGTTTCAGTGAATAGGGGTTATCCTGTATTTTTCTTGGGGTTATCCTGTATTCTAAGGTTCAATGATGTGATTACGCACAGCGTACAGTATTAAATCAGCAATGCTCTTAAAATCCAATTTATGCATGATATGAGAACGGTGGGTTTCAACTGTTTTAACACTGAGCGTCAGTAGCTCGGCAATCTCTTTATTGCTATTCCCCTCAGCAATCAATTGCAGGATTTCTCTTTCCCGCGATGATAGGTGTTGATCTTTGTTTTTCTCTTCATTGTAGTTTTTAATGAACCCCGCAATCACTGTCGCCGTAATATCGGAACACAAATAGGTGCCCCCCGCATTCACGGTATGAATTGCCTTTAAGAGTTCTTCAAAGGCATTGTCTTTCAGAACATAGCCATTCACGCCCACATGGTAGGCCCTACCGATAAAATCCTCGCTCTTATGCATGGTCAGGATGATGATTTTAACGGCTGGATAATCCCGTCTTACCCTTTCTGCCACTTCCAAGCCATTGAGCTGGGGTAGAGAGATGTCTAGAATCGCTATATCGGGCTGAAGGTTCACAATTTCTTGTAATGCCTCTTGCCCGTTTGCCGCTTCACCCACAATGAGAATATCACTTTCTTGCTGGAGCAAACCCACTAAAGACTCCCGCAGTATTTTGTGATCATCTGCTAAATAAACTCTAATCATCATAAGGCACCTCCATATTAACCGTTGTTCCATCACCTTTGGCACTAATAATCTGCATATTTCCGCCTAACATTTTTAAGCGGTTTTGGATTGAACTCAATCCCAGTCCCAGACTAATCTCAGCGTCATCGAACCCTATGCCATTATCCACAACCTGAATCATGTAAAGCCCGGGCTTCAATACCGTGAAATTAATGGTGACCTCTGATGCCATCGCATGTTTTAGGATATTGGTTAGACATTCCTGAACCACTCGGTAGATATTCAAGGTGGCCGTTTCTTCCCACACTGGCATTTCAGTCATCACATTAAATGTCGTTTTAATATTGGCCGCTTGCTCTAGATTCTTTAAAAGTTTGCGGATAGATGCTTCTAAACCTGCTTCTTGGAGAAAGATCGGCTTCAGATTAAGTAAAACGCCGCGTATTTCTTCAATGGTCTGGGTCGTTAGTTTAACGGTTCCATCCACTTGGTTGGCTAATGTGGGGTTTTGGTCTTCCACCTTGACCTTTTTCGCAATCATCCCTAGCTGTAACTTGAGGGCTGCCAGCGTTTGGCCTACCCCGTCATGGATATCGCGGGCCAGCTTATCTCTTTCTTGCTCCTGAGTTTCATACAAAAGCTTAGCCTGTTTCTGTAAGAGTTGGTTTTGATCCCGCACTTTACTATTAAGTGTTTCAGTGAGGTTTTCATAATGACTGGTTTTGAGGTATTCCTGCCAAGAATAGATATCGTCAAAGTCAACAATATTCAGCCCTTTTTCTTCTTCTTTTGCGGTTACCCGTAAACCAATCGTTTGATCAATCACTTTGAACATGATCAACCCTAACCCAAAAGCCCAAATAAAATTAATTGCCACACCAGTGGATTGTATCGCAAGTTTTGCTAATCTACTTTGTCCCTCCAAATACGCTTCTGGAATCAAAAAAGCAAGAAGAATCGTTCCGGTTGCACCACCAAAGCCATGAATCGCAACGGCACCTACGGCATCGTCGAGTTTTAGTTTCTCTAAAAGCATACCGGCCAAAACGACAACAGCTCCAGAAATCAACCCCACAAATACGGCTTGCAAAGGTTGCAAATAGTTTGAGTCTGCCGTAATAGCCACTAATCCTCCCAATGCGCCAGCAAATACTGCCTCCAAGTAATTACGGTCTTTTGAGAAAAAATGGGTGGTGAGAATCGCCCCCACAACCCCTGCTGCGGCAGAAAAGTTCGTGTTCAATAAAATTAAACCCACACGATCATTAAACTCAAGCAAGCTTCCCCCATTAAAGCCAAACCAAGAAAACCAGAGGATAAAGGTTCCGAGTGCGGCAAATGGGATATTGGATCGTCCTATTTTCTTCAGTTTTCCCTCAATGTCCCAGCGATCTTTACGTGCTCCAACCACAATAATCCCTGCCAGCGCTAGCCAGCCAGCCGTGCCGTGGACAACGGTCGCTCCAGCAAAATCCATAAAGCCCAGCTGTTTGAGCCAAGCACTTTGATTATTAAACAATCCCCCCCAAACCCAGTGACCGTAGAGGGGATAGATAAAACCCGCCATAAATACCGCAGCAACGAGCAGGGGTAAGAGCTTTGTTCTCTCTGTCATGCTTCCAGAAACAATAGTAACCGCTGTTGCGGCAAACATCAGTTCAAAGAACACAAACAAATAGCCGAGCGAGTTATCTGCAAGGGAAATATTGCTCAAAAACCAATATTCTCCACCAAAGAGTCCAAGTTTGCTGGCACCAAACATTAAGGCGAAGCCAACAAAACAATAAACTAATGTTGTGACTACAAAGGTGAGAATGTTCTCTATTGCGACGCTGATGACATTCTTGGACTGGATAAAGCCCACTTCATAACAGACAAAGCCAGCCTGCATAAAGAATATAAAACAGGCGGAAACGATGATCCAAAGATGATTGACATTCATTTAATTCACTCCCCTTTGATCAATGAGGAAGCTGCTCCATTATCATATAATAGGGCAATTATACTCCTTAGACTATTATGCGACAAGAAACATAGCCAATTACAGGTATAAATAGGCCATATACTTGATACGTTCAGCTCTTAAGTTATGTTCATAGCCAATATAAACATATTCAGCCGCTATTTTCATTAAGAAAAGAGTGCACCCTTTGTTGATTAGGTACACTCAGTTTCAAAAATTCATGTGCGAGCAGGTTAGCCCCCTATTTAAGAAAGGTGCCTACACCACGTTGCTTCGCTTCCTCTAATACATAATGGGCCGCCGCTAAATCTTCAACTGCGATGCCCAGGGCCTTAAAGACGGTGATTTCCTGTTTATTAGCTCTCCCTCTACTTTTCCCAAGTAGGAGGTCGCCGATTTCTCCCACAATGTGATCCTGTGTAATTTTCCCATCAGCTAAGGGGATTAAGTAGCATCCCGCCTCATTGATGGTGGACTCTCTGCGATCCACATATAATTTGGCGTTAACGATCACATCTGTAGCTAGCTCTCTAGCGTGCGGCGCACATGCCCCAACCGCATTGATATGAACACCGGGATTTAGCCATTTAGTGTCTAAAATAGGTTCTTGGGCGAGGGTTACGGTACAAATAAGATCGGCGTTGGCCACAGCTTCGGCAACAGTTGCACAGGGCTTTATAGGGATCCCATATTGCTCAGCCATCTCGGTCGCAAAGGCTTTCGCCGATTCTGGATAGTAGTCCCAAACGGTTACCTGCGTAATCCCCCTGACTAAAAGCATGGCCTCAAGATGGGTTCGCGCTTGCGTTCCCGCGCCTAAAAGCGCAAGATGATGCGCCGACTTCTTCGCAAGCAAGTCTGTCGCAACCGCGCTAACGGCCGCCGTCCTAATCGCTGTTATGGATATTCCATCAACAATGCCTCGCAGCGCGCCATTTTCTGTATCAAAATCGAGCACGACCCCTTGATGTGATGGCAGATGGTGTTGATGATTCCCAGGGAAAACCGTGATGATTTTTGCCCCCACCACCTTTGCGGGATTGAGCATGCCGGGCATTAATCCCAACACATTGCCATTATGGATTCGCTCAGCTTGACGTAGTGGTTGCTTGGCCTCGCCTTGTGCAAGAGTGATTAAGGTCTCTCTCATGAGTTCAATACAGGTTTCCATTCCCAGAATGCTTTCTACCTCTGCGCCGTTAAGATATAACATCGTCTTCCCCCTTCATACTTGTTGCATTTTCGCCGCTGATTAACAATTTAATAATTCCATTATATGACTAAAGACGCATGAAAGACAATATACAGACATGTTCCTTAATGATATGATTAGTCTATCGATTAAATTGAATCAGGAGGCTACTATGAAAAAATACGTTGCAGAACCTTTCAAAATCAAAATGGTGGAACCTTTAAGGATGACAACCCGTGCGGAGCGTGAGGAAATCTTAAAGGAAGCTAACTACAATCTCTTTGCCATCCGATCCGACGACATCTATATTGACTTCCTTTCCGACAGTGGCACCGGTGCCATGAGCGATTCCCAGTGGGCTGGATTGATGCGAGGCGATGAATCCTATGCCGGTTCCCGCGGCTTCTTCCATTTAGAGAAGGCCGCTCAAGAAATTTTCGGCTATCAATTTATCCAACCCGTTCACCAAGGCCGCGCTGCCGAGAAAGTCTTGCTGCCCCTTCTCATTAAAAAAGGCCAGTATGTCATCTCCAATATGCATTTCGACACGACTCGTGCTCATGTTGAGCTAGCGGGCGGACGGGCCATCGATTTGGTTTGCCCGGAAGCTTTAGACACCATCAACTATGCCCCTTTCAAAGGCAATATGGATATAAGCAAGATGGAACAGTTCATTGAGGAACACGGCGTTGAAAATGTCGCGTGTGTCATTATGACCATCACCAACAATAGCGCTGGTGGTCAACCCGTATCCGTTGAAAATATGCGGCAGGTGCGCGAAGTCGCTGATCGCTATGGACTTAAAATCGTGATTGACTCGGCACGCTATGCGGAAAATGCTTACTTCATTAAAATGCGCGAAGAAGGCTATGCCGATCAATCGATCATCGATATCGTTCATGAGGTTTACAGTTATGGGGATGCCCTAACCATGAGTGCCAAGAAGGATGCGATTGTGAACATGGGTGGCCTCATCGCCGTGAAGAATGATCGTGATCTCTTTGAGAAAGTCAAGGGCATGACCATCCCCTACGAAGGGTTTGTCACCTATGGCGGGTTGGCTGGGCGGGATCTTGAAGCCCTAGCGATTGGGCTAAAAGAAGGCATCGACCTCGATTACTTACGCTATCGGATTGGTCAAATCGAATACTTAGGCGATCGTCTGGCAGAATATGGCGTCCCTTTGCAATATCCCGTTGGCGGCCATGCTATTTTTCTCGATGCTAAGGCGCTATTCCCTCATATTCCCTACTATCAATTCCCTGGGCAAGCCCTTGCCTGCGAGCTCTACCTAGAGGCTGGTATTCGGGGTTGTGATATTGGGTCATACATGATGGGAGTTGATCCCGACACAGGGGAACAACTAGAGTCGCAGATGGAATTCACGCGCATGGCTATCCCCCGACGCGTTTACACTCAAGCCCACCTTGATGTCGTGGTTGAAGCATTAAAAAGCATCAAAGAGCGAGCCGCCAAAATCAAAGGTTATGAAATCACTTGGGAACCAAAAGTGCTGCGCCACTTCACGGCTAAATTAAAGCCGCTCGAGTAATCTCTAATCCGAATCGCATATAAAATAAACCCGATGCTAGCCCAGCGCGCATCGGGTTTTTTTTGCGTTTTTTGCCATGGGGACGGATTGCTTGGCTGATTCTATTTCGTGACCATAAAATACGATTGAGCGAGGAGATGGCAGGACGATAGGCGGCTGATAAAATGGGCAACTCTGAAATTGAGTTTGATTTAATCTTTGATTCCTAAGCAATATGCCGCGTCTGTTGTAGCAAAACACCACGCAAGTTATAAAAGATGACCATCCCGATTAATCCCATAATAATCGGCATTAAGAAAGGATTAATCTGCTCCACAATTAAGCCTGCCACGATATACGCGATTGGGTTAACTGCCTTAGCAATCGTTAGCACAATACTAAACACGCGACCCAAATAGTTTTCATCTGTTTCAGTCTGCAGAAAAGTCATCAATGGCACATCAATCAAGGTCAAGGTGCAGCCAATGATCCCCATTAGACTCCCGTAGAAAATCGTAATCGTCATTGTCGTTTGGTTAATCGCAGGGAAAATAGTGGCGCTTCCAGCTAAAGTAACAATTGTTGCCGCTACTATCGTTAAGGTGTAGAGCAATTTTCTAAATGCGATTTTTTTAGTAATTTTACCTACTAATGCTGCCCCCAAGACCAAGCCAAGCGGTAACATACTGTTGATCAAACCGTAGGTTTCTGAGCTTACAGATAGGGTGTTGTTTAAAATATAGGGGAGTGGCACTTGGATTCCCATCGCGTAAATTATATTAAAGACGACAAAAATTTGAATGATGCCAATTAGAATCGGTTTGCCCCTTAAATAATCGAGGCCCTCTTTTAATGATTGAAGTACGCTCCGAGCGGTTAAAGTCCCTTTGCTTTCTGATTCGCTGCGCTGGGTATTGTATTTATAATCAATAAACATTTCACAAATAGTAGAGATTATAAATGAAACACCATTGAGGAGAATGAATAATTTAATATCGATAAAGGCAAAGACGAGCCCGCCGAGCATAGGCGCTAAAAGACCTGATGAAGCGGTTATGATTTGCGAGATGCTATTCAGAGTGGTTAGTTTCTCCTTGCTAACGAGCTGAGGCTTAACCGCAATGAAACAAATGCCGAAGAAGGTAACAAATACATTCGAAAGAAAAGTTGTCAGATAAATGGTCCATAGGTTTAGAGAGTAAGCCTGCATAAAGACAAAAAGTCCAAGAAATAGAGCACCATTAGCTAAATCCATAGAAATGATGATTTTCTTACGATTGAATCGATCGACAATTACACCAGCAAATGGCGATAGTAAAATGACGGGGATTACTCCAAAAGCCAACGTTGTAGCAAATGACAAACTTGATCCTGTGATTTTTAAGACATACAGACCAATAGCAAACGCATAGATGGCTGAGCCAAAATGAGATATCAGACTACCAATTGTATATAATGCTATATTTGAAGATTCGTGATTAATGTTCATGGTGATCCCTCCTAACTCTAAAATACAGCCTGTAGTTACCTCCACCTCAAGGGCTATTTAATAAATAATTCTGCACAAATTTATTAAAAGATGGAGTATGGTCCATGTTAATTAGGATTGCCTTCAATCGTCCTCACCGCTCAAAATAATATAAAAACTAAATAGCAGTGCCGCAAGAAGATTTCTTACGGCACTGCTTTGCTTAAACGAATGCTTTTCGATAATGACTTCCTATTTGATTTGTAGCGCTTACCCGAAAAACCGCTTTGATAATTGCTCGAGGAAGGCCCGAGTGTGCTCTTCGGTCGCCTTGCGGGCGCGCTCTTGATCATGCTGGCTGATGGCAACAGCTATTTCTGATAGTGAAGCGACAAACCAATCCTTATCCTCTAAAACATAGTTGATATACTGAAGAAAACGTGCGGTCTTTATGTTCAGGCTATCCAGAATCTCAACCAACATCGGATTACCCGCGGCAACCCTTGTAACTTGGTGGAAGCGCTGGTCATCTCGAATACAATCTTTATAGTCTTCGACGATATTGTAGTGCTTAAAGCGCTCTACAATCGCAAATAGTTCGGCAATCTCTGAAGAATTGGCCCTCTGAGCCGCCAGCTCTGCTGCCAGCCCTTCAAGATTCTTTTTCACCTCATAGGCATGTTTAACCGATAGCAGGTCAATTTTGGTAACGAACGTACCCACTCGCGGAATTTGCTCCAAAAGACCATTCTGTGAAAGTTTAATAATCGCCTCTCGCACGGGTGTTCGACTCACGCCAAACTCTTCGGTAAGCAATTTTTCCACAATCGTAGCACCGGGCTTATACTCCAGCTCAATGATTCTACGTTTGAGTTCATTATATATTTCAATATTAGCCGATTTAACCACGTTATCCATCCCTATCCGTTATCCAATCTTCTTCATAAGGTATCACGAATTACGTGAGATAGCAATTACTTATGCACCCAATCACGCCTCATTTTTGTCCATTTCGCGTCACGATGGGCCTTGATTACTTCGAGATCTTCGCTCTGCAAGTGCTTGAATCTGGCTTGAAGTTTCAAGTAATCTTCTACTGGTGCAAAGTCCTTAGGATTCTTGTTCAGCTTAAACTCCCCATTCTCATACTCTGCTAAATACCAAAGTCCTGTATCAACCGCTAACTTTGCTAAACTTACCGTCATATTGCTAGCATGACCCCACCCCGTTGGACAGGGTGCCAGAATATGAATATAGGATGTTCCCTTGACCTCCTTGGCCTTAGCCACTTTATTCATAAAGTCCTCGAGATAACCGACACTCGCAGTAGCCGCATAAGCAATGCCATGAGCTGCAACAATCTCAAACATATTCTTCTTCATCGTCACGGATCCAGGGAGATTCTTACCTGCCGGAGAAGTCGTCGTGCGGGTACCGTAAGGAGTTAGTCCGCTTTTCTGAATTCCGGTATTCATGTAGGCCTCGTTATCGTTGCAAAAATAAATAATTTGGTCATTGCGGTCAATTGCTCCCGATAAAGCCTGCAATCCAATATCGGCAGTCCCGCCATCTCCGGCAAAGCCTACCGTGTGGGTATTCTCAATCCCCAGCGCCTTGAGCCCTGCCGCCATGCCTGAAGCAACCGCTCCCGTTGAGGCAAAGGGTGTGATTATCGCATTCGTCGTAAATGCCATATTGGGATAGATAAAGGAAACAGCCGACATGCAGCCTGCTGGCAGTGCCGCAAAAGTGCGCTCACCCAGCACCTTCATCGCCAAACGAATTGCCAAGCTTTCGCCACAACCGCCACAAGCCTTATGACCGTAGAATAGTTCTTCATTAATAATTGATCGCGCACTCTGTTTGTTCGCCATTATTGATTACACCCCACATTGACATATTGGATTCGATCCTGCACTTCACCATTCGCAACTTTCAAAAGCGATGCATACATCTCACGAATATTTTCTTTGGTAATATCTCTACCACCCAATCCACCAATAAAGTTCAGCGTTTTTTGGGTCTGGCCAGCACCGTGTAGTGCAGAGTTAACATTGGTGAAAACAGTGCCTTCAAAGCCAAAGGAGATATTCTTATCCACCACGCCAATTGCTTTGGCATTTGTCAGCGCCTGAGCAATTTGGATTGCCGGGAATGGCCTTAGGTAGCGCAATTTCAACAAGCCCACCCTATGACCCTCAGTGCGCATTTGATCCACTACAACGCGCGCGGTGCCAGTCACACTACCCAATGTGATCAGAATCACATCAGCATCCTCGCAATGGTATGCCGATAACATGCCGTCATACTTTCGGCCAAATGCCTCATAGAACTCCTGGTCAACGGCCTCAATAACCGAAGTTGCCGCCTGCAGATCTTGCTCCTGTTTAATCTTAAACTCCATATTATGACTATTACCTGCCGAAATGCACAAACTCTTCGGATCATCGACATCCATCTTTTGCTCTGTCATATTGAGCGGTGGCAAAAATTGATCCACCTGCTCTTGGTCTGGAATATCCACTAACTCGTAGGTATGCGTCAATACAAACCCGTCGAGATTAACCATCACGGGGATCATCACAGCCGGATGCTCAGCCATCTTATATGCCTGAATCATCATGTCTAGGGCCTCTTGGGCATCTTCAACGTAGATTTGGATCCACCCCGAATTAATCAAGAACATCGAATCCATTTGATCCCCGTAAATATTCCAAGGAGTTGCCAACGCCCGATTCGCATTCATCATGACGATGGGCAGCCGAGCGCCACTCGCATAAGGCAGGCACTCCGCCATATAGAGAAGTCCCTGTGAAGAAGTGGCTGTGAACGCTCTTGCACCGACCGAGCTCACGCCAATCGCGCACGCCATCGCACTATGTTCCGATTCCACATGCATATACTCCGCCTGCAGCGAGCCATCTTCCACCATCTCGGATAATCGCTCGACCGTGATGGTTTGAGGCGTAATCGGATAGGCTGAAATCACATGGGGTCTTGCTAAACGCACGCCCTCAGCTACTGCATCATCGCCGCAAATAAAACATTTTCTACCCATTATTTCGCCTCCCTCACCATCTCAATAGCCCCAAACTTACATTCATGAGCGCAAATTCCGCACCCTTTGCAGTAATCATAATCAATTCCTAGCTGATCACCGGATTTATCAATGACACCATCTGGGCACACCAGAAAACAACGTAGACAGTTCACGCATTTTACCTGATCAATCACAGGACGGTAGGTTCGCCATCCAGCATTAATACTGGTTAAATGATCACTCGGACACGTTGCGCCCAGGGGATATTCACTGACCCTAGTAGGAGCTTTCCATACTTTTACTTGTGGCTTATTCATCATTACGCTCCTTCACCATTTGATAGGCCCGCTCAATTAGGGCAATATTTTTGCCAGCAATCTTGGCAGACATGCCATTTTGAATGGCGCTGACACAATCTTCTAAACTCGTAAATTTACCAATGGCAACTAACGCACCCATCATTGCTGTGTTGGTGATGGGGATCCCTAAATACTTTAGAGCCAGTTTTGTCGCATCTAAGCAAACCAGGTGCTGGGGAATGATATCCACGTAGCGCTCTGGATGTGCTGTATTAACTAGCACAACCGTAGAGTCCTTCAAACCATTTAGTACGGCCGGCCCCCACAAGGTCTCATCCAACACGACTACATAATCGCAGGCATCCACTTCGCTACGATCGGTGATTTTCTGATCATCAATACGGGTAAACCCCAGTACGGGTGCTCCCCTGCGCTCCGGACCAAACGAAGGAAAAGCCTGTGCGTATTTTCCACCGTATACGGAGGCCGCCATTCCTAAGAGTTTTGCAATCGTGAAACTCCCCTGGCCACCGCGACCATGCCATCGAATCTCTATCATAAGTCATCCTCCTATATGATAATATACATCTGATATATTAGTAATATATCAATTATAGCGTGAACAGCGTCTCATTTCAATTGCTTTTTCGTAAGATAAAGAAAACTCTACTGGCTTTGCAGGGAGATGTCCGTAACGTAGCGAATACCCTCATAAATGAATCATTAAAGGAGGTTATTAAATGCGTTATATCATCATCGGAGCGGGAGCGATTGGTGGCACAGTTGGGGCCTATATGGTGCGAGCTGGTTACGATGTGCTCTTTGTCGATAATGTCAAGGAGCATGTTGAGAAGATTAATCAAGAGGGTTTGAGAATCGTTGGGAGGGAGGAGTTTGTCGTGCGAGCACCGGCAATCTTACCCGAACAATTGGGTGCAGAACTGGCGGACAATCCCCCTGAGGCCATCTTCCTATGTACCAAAGGCCAGCACACACGGGCTGCCCTAGAACCGATCATCCCCTATCTAGATGCGAATAGCTACGTGGTTTCTATGCAGAACGGCTTACTCGAATACATCATTGCTGACATGATTGGTGAGGCGCGCACAGTCGGATCTTTTGTGAACTTCAGTGCGGACTACCATGGACCAGGGCTAATAATGTATGGGGGTTTAGGCGCAATGTATATAGGTGAGCTTGATGGTCATATGAGTGAACGGGTGCTTGAACTGACGGAAGTGATGAAGGGCTGTTTCCTCGAAAACTCAACCGCTACTGACAATATCTTCGGCTACCTCTGGGGGAAAATGGGTTATGCCTCCCAGCTCTTTGCCACCGCCGTTGTTGATGAAACGATGTCTGATGTCTATGCCATGCCCAAGTACCGTCGTATGCTAGCCAACTTGGCTGGAGAGGTTGTCAGCGTAGCAGATGCCAAAGGGATCAAGTGTTATGGGTTCAATGGCTATAATCCCGACGCCTATCGCTTCACAGAACCCCGTGATTGGCAGGCCATTGAGGAGAGTCTCGATGCACTTGAAGCCTTCAACCGGGTGAACCTCAAAACGAAATCTGGTATCTGGCGTGATTTAGCGGTTCGCAAACGCCGCACCGAAGTCGACTTCCAAGTCGCTGCCGTTGTTCAGGAAGGCCTTAAATTGGGACTAAAGCTCCCGATCAATCAAAAGCTAGTTGAGATTATACATGACTTAGAGGATGGCACACGCGTTATGGATTTATCCAATCTTGATGATCTCTACGAATGTGATCTACAGGCCTATCCGTCATAGGGTTAGGCGTCAGGCATTAGGATGAGTATAATTGCCTGTTATACAAAGGAGGGCGTGGAAGCCCTCCACTACAGGGCTGAAGCATAGCATAAGGCGGGAGAGAAACGCGTGATATTTCTGATCTTTGATGTTTTCAGTAGCCCAATCAAACAATAACCCTGACCAACTGACCAATTTTTAAACCACAAAGAGCACTAAGGGAAAGAAGCGGTATTGCCAAGCGCGTTATGGAGCGGTGGAGCGGAATGGTTGAATGTTGGAATGTTGGAAGGGTGAATTGGCTGGTTTTTGGTAATTCCCAATATTAGATTTGCGAAAGCTGTCATTCTGAGGAGCGGAGCGACGTGAGAATCTTCCTCCTCGACTGACC
>CAZVAO010000065.1:0-13946 GCA_964625175.1 uncultured Clostridiaceae bacterium | reverse complement strand
GTAATTACCTCCACCAATGTAGTGGTCGCCCTCGTGCCGACCCGAACATTAATGTACGCCGAAGCACTTGAAGCCGCTGCGCGATGAAGCGACCTTCGGCCATGGATATATCGGCAGGTTGGAATTCATTGGAGAATGAAGAATTGCGAACACGGGATTTCTTATCAATAAAAGAAGGCAAGCAGAGCTTGTCTGCCTTGATCCGATCCCCGGTCCCCGAACATCCCGTAATTACCTCCACCCATGTGATGCTTTACATTCGTGTCAACCCTTATCGTTAAAACAATGGTTAAACGGTTGTTTAAGAACACAAAAACGGCGAACCGCATTTGCGGAACGCAGTTCTTAAATACTCGATACAAATAGATTTCCGATTACACGAAGGATTTCAGAAATAAGATGATACCTAGGCACGAGCAAAAACACGCAATGAAGCTATACATACGAGTATGCTGAATAAGTGTTTTCCTGAGTAACAACGGTAGCGCTTATTTATGGAATTCTGCTACAAAGCGGCCATGGTGGTGTAAACCGCCTCTGACAATTCAGTGACCTTAGCTTGCAGCGCTTTTAATTCGGCCTCAATCTCTGCAACATATGCCTGATCGTTCAATGCTGAAAGGTTAATTTTAACGTTGTAAACCGCTCCACGGAAAGCCGCGGCGGCCATTCCTGCACCCACACCTGCATCACTTAACGCGTTTTTATTTCCCAATTTTGCCGCGGTTAAGCACAGCTCAAGTATATCTGAGCACTGTCGCGCCATCGCCAATGGCGGTTGAGTCGCTATCTTGGTAGCCACTTGAATCTGCTTACTGCGTGCCTTCTTTTCATCATCTGTGGCCTTTGGCATTTTATAGGCTGCCATAATTTCATTAAAGGCCACGGTGTCTTGATTGATTAAAGCCAAATAGGTCTGTGACATGGCATCTGCCTGTTTCTTCAGTTCTTGCATCTCTGCTTTTACAGCACCATATTTTTTCTTTCCGATGGTCAAACTAGCCACCATGGCAGCCAGTGATGCACCGATAGCCCCCGCCAATGCGGAAGCACTGCCCCCACCTGGTGCGGGCGAAGAAGAGCCGAGCTCTGCGCAAAACTGTTCCAGTGTTAATTCTGTTAATTTATTCATAAGATCTCCTTTATATAACTCTTCTACCGTCTTTCCAGACATATTGCACGTGGTTCTTGCCAAAACGATACATTAAGTAAGCTAAATTACGGGCATCCCAGACAACCAGATCGGCCTTCTTACCAACTTCAATACTCCCCACTTCAGCCGCCTCATCAACCGCATAGGCCGCGTTAAGTGTACAGGCTGTTAGGACTTCCTGAGGGTACATTCGCAAATACAGATAGCCAAGATTCATAATGAATTGAAAATTAGCTGAAGGGCAGCTTCCTGGATTAAAGTCGCTAGCTAAGGCAATCGGTACACCTGCCTCAATCATCCGACGAGCGGGTGCATAGGACTTCCCGAGATAGAAGGATGTTCCTGGTAATAGTACCGCTATGGTGGCGGCCTCTGCCATATCCAGAATACCCTTTTCAGAGATGGCCATCAAATGATCCGCAGAAACGATCTGTAGTTTTGCGGCCAACTCTGCTCCACCAATCGAAACGATTTCGTCGGCGTGCATTTTTAGTTTGAAACCGTGTTGCTGAGCAGCTAAAAGAATGCGCTCTGTTTGCTCGATATCAAAGACGCCTTTTTCACAAAAGACATCGCAGAAATTTGCTAGTTTTGTATCTGCAACAAGTGGAATCATTTCATTGATGAGGTAGTCGATGTATCCATCTGGATTTGACTTCATATCAACCGGAACTGAATGGGCCCCCATAAAGGTTTGGATGAGATCAATCGGCTGTCGCAGATTTGCCTCAGCGGCAGCCCGCATCATCTTTAGTTCTGTTTCTGTATTTAAACCATAGCCAGATTTACACTCAACGGTTGTAACCCCCTGTTCCAGCATCCCTTGCAGTTCGACAAGAGCACGTTCTATGAGCTCCTCTTCACTAGCCTGGCGGGTTGCCTGAACCGTACTATTAATCCCACCACCTGCTAGATGAATATCCATATAGGAGGCACCCTTCAGTTTCAAAGGGATCTCATATTCCCTCGAGCCACCATGTATGAGATGGGTGTGGGGGTCAACTAGCCCAGGAGTCACCAAATTGCCTTTTAAGTCGATTGTTTCAGCGTGAGTAGGTATTTGTTCATCCCCGCCTAAAACAGCCTCTATACGGCCATTTTGGAGGAGAATCGTTGCATTCGGCATAAGCAAGACCTTGCCTTGTTCCCGTCCGCTAAGTGGATGTCCTTGATCAATGGGTGTTGCCAAATGCGCGTTGACTAAAGCTGTTAGATGTTGATCCATGATAACACCTATTGTAAACGGCTCTCGAGAATCTGATCGTTTGAGAAATCTTCAATCTGTAAGTAATATGAAGCGCAATCGATTAGGGCACCCATCGGAAGGAGCCCTATAATCTCGCTCCCCACAATGCCAACACCAAAGCGCTGTGCTTCCATTTTTATCATTTCAAAAGATCGATAAAGTGCCGTCTTTTTGTAATTTGTCATATTCATACTCACCTGAACAATATTGCGGTCTTCTAGCTTGACACCCATTGCTTTAACATTGGCTAAGCCACCACCACTTTCCCGTACTTGCTTGGCAATGTAATCAGCAATCTCGATATTGGAAGTCGCTAAGTTAACATTGAAGGCCACGAGGGCAGGACGTGCCCCAACAACAGTTGCGCCAGCGGTTGGGTGCAATTTCGCTTGACCGAAATCAGGTACCCACTCAGGATCATTAATCTTCGTTTTAAACCCTTCATATTCACCTTTGCGAATGACAGCAAGGTTCTGGCGACCAGGCCTACTTGCCGCACGCTCGTATAAATAAATCGGAATGTTCAGTTCCCTATTAATTCGCTCCGCCAATTGTGTAGCTAAACGTACGCAGGTGCTCATTTTGACACCCTTAATCGGGATGAGTGGAATTACATCTGTGGCGCCCATCCGTGGATGACCACCCTCATGATTCTCCATATTAATTAATTCAGTAGCCTTAGCGGTTAGATTAAAAGCCGCCTCTACAACTGCTTTTGGATTGCCAATGAAGGTAACAACCGTGCGATTGTGGTCTGCATCAGGTGCATAATCCAGTAAGGTCACTCCCGGTACTTCACGCACGGTATCAACAATTTGTTCAATGATTACGCTATTGCGTCCTTCACTAAAATTAGGCACACATTCAATAATACTCGTTGACATTATTCTTCCCCCATGATATCAATTCTATTTGATTTTCTTCATTACATCAGCAATCAAATCGTCATTAGCAAGATACGGCATTGTGATATGATCTTGTGGTCGAAGCTGATTGTACTCGGCTACTGTTGCCATTGCATTCGGGTTACGGGCCCAACTACGTCGTGCGACGCCGCCCATCACATCCCATAGCATAGCATCAGAAATTATGCTGTCCACTCGCTCACTGCCATCGAGCACAAGACCAAAACCACCATTGATTGCCTTGCCAATGCCTACACCTCCGCCGTTGTGCAATGCCACTAAACTCATGCCACGAGCTGCATTTCCAGCAAAGCAGTGAGTTGCCATATCGGCCATGATGTTGCTACCGTCTTTAATATTTGAGGTCTCACGATAGGGCGAATCGGTGCCTCCTGTATCATGGTGGTCACGCCCCAGCATGATTGGTCCGACCTCACCATCGCGTACCATCTTGTTAAACTTGAGTGCGATATTCATACGACCGTTTGCATCTTGATAGAAGATCCGAGCTTGGGTTCCGACGACTAATTTGTTTTTCTCGGCGTCCCGAATCCAGGCCCAGTTATCGCGATCTTGGTACCGCCGGTCAGGATCTATACAGCTCATCGCTGCTTGGTCTGTTTTCATTAGGTCTTCATGCCTACCACTCAGGCATACCCAGCGAAACGGACCATAGCCGTAATCGAACAATTCTGGTCCCATAATGTCTTCAACATAAGACGGAAAGATAAATCCTTCGCTAGTATCAAAGCCATTTTTAGCGATTTCAGTCATCCCCGAGTCAAAAATAGCCCGCATAAAGGAATTACCGTAGTCAAAGAAGTAAGTGCCGCGTTCAACTAAAATTTTGATTAAACGATAGTGTTCTTGCAGCGTTTTATCGACGAGCTCTACGAAACGCTGTTTATCCGTTCTCAACATCTCGGTTCGCTCTGTAAAGCTGAGTCCCTGTGGGCAATAACCGCCTTCGTAGACCGCATGGCAAGAGGTTTGATCGGATAATAAATCAATCGCAATTTGATTGGCTACTGCATAATCCAATAAATCCACAATATTACCCTGGAATGCAATCGCGAGTGCTTTCCTTGCCGCTATGGCTTCATAAGCGACCTCAAAGGCTTTTTGGGGACAGTCGATAACCTGGTCGACCCAGCCCTGCTCAAAGCGCGTCTGGATGCGGCTCTCATCCACTTCAGCGATAATACCCACACCCCCTGCTATACGAACAGCCTTGCCCTGGGCGCCACTCATGCCACCTAACCCAGAAGTCACAAATAGTTTGCCACCCAGATCTTGATCCGCGGCAATCCCAAGCTGCGATCTTCCCGCATTTAAAAGCGTGCTATAGGTGCCATGTACAATGCCCTGAGGTCCAATATACATCCAACCACCGGCGGTCATTTGTCCGTAATTGGCAACCCCCAATTGCATAGCTCGATGCCACTCCTCATGAGTATCAAACATCCCTACCATCAAAGCATTGGTTATAATAACGCGCGGAGCTTCTGGCCGTGATTTAAAGAGTCCCACCGGATGACCTGAAGCCACAACCAAGGTCTGATCCACCGTCAAAATCTCAAGATAGCGCTTGATTAATTGATATTGCATCCAGTTTTGACAAACCTGACCCGTTTCTCCGTAGGTAACAAGTTCATAGGGATAGAGCGCGATCTCAAAATCCAGATTGTTATCGATCATTACTTGAAAAGCTTTTCCCTCTAGGCAGTTTCCTTGATAGGCGTCTATCGGTTGTCCGCGCAATGCCTGATGTGGACGGAATCGATAACCATAAATGCGACCATGCGTCACTAATTCTTCTAAAAATTCAGGTGCGACTTCAGCCTGCCATGCGGGCGGGATATAACGCAAGGCATTGCGCAAGGCAAGCTCGGTTTCGCATTCATTGAGTGTGAATTCACGTTTTGGAGCCCGTCGCTTTGTTGTATCAAAAACAGCAGGTCCTGGTAACTGGTCAAATATATTGTCTAGTTTGACTTCCATAACAGCATCAATCATCGCATTTGTCAGTTTCATTAGATCTCCTCCTAAATAATAAATTTTCCCTCTTTAATTAAGTTCGCAATGGCCTCAAAATCCGTATGCAAAACTCGATCATTATAGAGTGGTTCTACAACATCACGCACAACTTGATATGCCTTTTTTGTTCCCTCTCCAAGCTGGGGATTCTCAAAAAATTCTAGGCCCTGAGCCGCTGCCATTAGCTCAATAGCAATGACATAGCAGACATTGTTATAAATCATTCGGGCTTGACGTGCTGCGGTTGTACCCATGCTGACATGGTCTTCTTGGTTAGCAGACGAAGGAATTGAATCCACAGAAGCCGGATGCGCTAAAACTTTGTTCTCAGATACTAATGATGCCGCAGTATACTGAGCAATCATCATCCCTGAGTTTAGCCCACCCATTGGGGTCAAGAAAGCCGGAAGCCCACCACTTAACTGGGGGTTAACAACGCGCTCTAAACGCCTTTCAGAAATATTTGCTAATTCGGCTAAGGCAATCTTTAAGAAATCCATGGCCAGTGCAATCGGCTGCCCGTGAAAATTGCCTGCAGAAATGACTTGGTTCTCTTCACAGAAAATGAGTGGGTTATCGGTAGCGGCATTTATTTCACAATTTATGACCCCTTTGATGTAGTTAATAGCATCAAGGGAAGCACCGTGAACTTGGGGAACACACCGTAAAGAGTAGGCATCTTGAACACGTATTTCCCCTTGTGAAGTGATTTGGTGACTGCCTGCTAATAACCGCCTTATTTCAGAAGCGACCGCTATTTGTCCCACTTGGTGGCGAACCGCATGAACCTTCCTGTCATAGGCTAAGGGAATGCCTTGCAAAGCTTCCATCGTCAGTGCAGCCGCCGTATTCGCCGTCAATAACAATTCCTCAGCATCATTAATTAAGAGCGCACCGATAGCGGTCATGGCTTGTGTTCCATTAATCAGCGCTAAGCCTTCTTTAGCCTGGAGCGTAATGGGCTGCAAACCTGCTTTTTTCAAAGCATTTTCTCCGCTTAGAATCTCTCCTAGATATTCAACTTGACCTAAACCTAACATCGGCAGCACAATATGCGCAAGAGGTGCCAAATCACCGCTAGCACCTAATGAGCCCTGGCAGGGTACAACAGGATGAATGCGTGCATTTAACATATTGATGAGCTGGTTGACTGTTGCTACATGAATTCCAGAATACCCTTTAGCGAGCGCATTAGCCCGCAACAACATAATGGCTCGCACAACATCTTGAGGAAAGGGTTCACCAACGGCACAAGCATGGCTAACAATTAAATTTAACTGTAAGCGCTCAACATCATTCGGACTAATGACAACATCACTAAATTTGCCAAACCCAGTAGAGATGCCATACATCACTTTCCCATCTGCCACATAGTCATCAACAAGCTTACGAGCCTGTTTAATGCCTCGGATTGCCGTGGGATTTAATTGAACGTGTTCAAATTTCCTAGCGACTTTTACAACATCCGCAATCGTCAGACTATTCCCGTCTAAAGCTACCATATCAATCGTCTCCTTTAATCTGCTAAAGCGTAAAAGACAAGGCCAACTGACCCTGTCTTTTTAAAAGTGTTTATCTGCTATAAGGTTTTGTTTTGTAAACATATAAATACCACCTTACAATAGCTCTATTTCGATGTACCCTTAGCATATTCGGTTTTAGATCACTAATTCCTGCCTATATGCAAATAAATGTGATGTGATTTGCAGGATTAACGTCATAATTAACGAATGCAATTTAGCAAACCCTTTAGGAGGTATATAATGAATTCAAAACAGCTAAAAGAACTTGTTTGTGCAGAAATTGATAAAAATGCAGAGCAGATTATTGCAATCGGTCAAAAGATTTTTGCTAATCCAGAACTCGGTTACAAAGAGTATAAGACCGCAATGATTGTGGAAGAGGTCTTTACAGAGCTTCACCTGCCTTTTGAAAACAAACTGGCAATCACAGGATCTAAAGCAATTCTGAAAGGCAACTCGGATCAAGTGCGCGTCGCTCTTATGGGAGAATTGGATGCCGTACTATGTCCTGAACATCCCTTTGCAGATATCAATACGGGTGCAGCGCATTCCTGTGGACACAATGCCCAAATAGCAGGCTTATTAGGTGCGGCCATCGGCCTAACAAAATCAGGTGCACAACAATACCTCGCAGGCGATGTGGCTTTTATTGCAGTCCCTGCTGAAGAGCCTGTAGAAGTTGAATTCCGCAATCGCTTGCGGAATCAAGGGAAAATTGAGTTCCTCGGAGGCAAACAAGAATTAATTAAAATCGGAGCACTCGATGATATAGACATGACGCTTATGTTCCATTCTACAACACGTGATGATTGTCAGGTAGTAGTGGATGGCACCTCAAATGGATTTGTCACCAAGCTCATTAAATACAAAGGGAAAGAGGCCCACGCTGGTGGTGCTCCTCATAATGGCATTAATGCCTTAAATGCCGCGATCATCGGTCTCCAAGCGATTCATGCCCAGCGCGAAACGTTCAAAGATGATGATTGCATTCGCATCCACCCGATTATCACAAAAGGTGGCGACTTGGTTAATATCGTTCCTGCAGATGTGCGCATTGAGACTTATGTGCGCGGCAAAACCATGGATGCTGTTTTGGCTGCTAGCAAAAAAGTAAATCGTGCATTGCGTGCGGGCGCCATGGCGGTTGGAGCTGAGGTAGAGATTATTGAACTACCTGGTTTCCTTCCGCGCTTTAATGATCCTAAACTGACCGAATTGTTCAGGGCCAATGCGGAGGAAGTCGTCGGTGCTGACCAAGTCGTTACAGGAGGTCATGGTACAGGTTCTTCCGATATCGGTGATGTGATGCATTTAATGCCTGCTATTCACCCCTATGTTGGGGGCATGGTTGGTAGTGGTCATACCAAAGATTATTCAGTAACGAACCCTTATTTGGCATTTGTGACACCTGCTAAAATTATGGCGATGACAGTCATTGACCTTTTAGCCGATAACGCCAAAGTTGGTCTACAAGTGAAAGCCACACCGGTCCGCATGAATAAAGAAGAATACCTTGAACTCTGGCGCGAATTCACGAAAAACCAAGACTAATTAAGAACTGAGTCATCCTCCTTCTGCAATAGCGCGCTGCATGGCCTTATGCGATAGATATGTAGCGGAGATCCGTCAAGCTGAGAGCAAGAATGCATTCTTGATAGTTGCACTCAACTCCTTGTCGCACCTTTGCGTTGTAAAGTCTATTTAAAACCAAGCCGGTGGTCCTTTGGGGACCACCGGCTTAAAACTACTTTATTGAGCATTCTCATAATGTTTTGAAATCAGCTCAAGCCTCCCATAGCCTAAAAAGTTTAAGCCTCGGCAATCTTGGCAACTCTAATTTAAGTCTTAATATCGCCACGCTTTTTGGCGAAAAACACGTCCTTAGCAAGATGGATATCTCTAAAACAGCAAGGATTCTCGTCAATAAGACGTTGCCCTGGGCTGGCAAAAGCCACCACCCTTTCACTAAAAGCTTTGCTCTTTACAATGCCAATTAATACAATCGCTAAAAACAACCCTGCAATAACATCAATCATCGAATGTTGTTTGATCATGACCGTTGATGCACTGATAAAGATCATTAGTATAAAAGAGGCCTTTACCAACCACTTTTTATTCATGAGACGGCTATTTGCAATTACAAAATGAATGACAATGGTCGTTAAAACATGCATGCTGGGGGCTGAATTAATGGGATTGTCTGCCGTATAGATTCCATTGATTAACGCAGAAAATAAATCACTGCCTATAATACTTGGGCGCAAGCTTTGACCATTTGGAAAGATGGCGAAAATTGCAAAGCTAGCGGTCATTCCGACAAACAGCATAAAGCATAAATCTGTAAAGGATTTAACGTCCTTCAACCCAAAATAAACCAAGGGCAATAGGATATAAGGATACCAAAATACATAAGGTATGACCATCTCTTTAATAAAGGGAATGGCATCATCTACAACAGGCCAATAAAGCATAACCCGCGCTGTTTCGATATTGTTAAACACGACATAGAGAATCCCGATTACAGGATAATATAGCAATATAAATAAATGGCGATACTTGGACCAAAGATACTCTCTAGATCTAGACATATACTCACCTCAATAACTAACGTCAGCCTATTCTACCACAGTCCATCGCTCAGAAAAACGGTATAACCCCGTTAAAGTGTGAAATTCTTCTCAAAATCTGCTGTTCGCCAGCTAATTAGAGAATCATATTATACATACTGAACATAGGTACGAATACAGCAATTAAAATACCACCAACAATAACTGCCAAGAATAGATTCACAAAAGGTTCAATCATCGTATTAAAACGCTCACTCATATTAATAAGATCAACCTCATAGAGATCTGCCGCCTTACCTAATAAGATATCCATTGAACCAGCCTCTTCACCGACCTTCATCATATTAACAATCAGTGGCGGGAAGTACTTACTGCGTGCAAAAGCATTCGCCACAGACTCCCCTCTACTAGACTCTTCGCGCGCTTCTTGAATAACATCACAAATCACAGAGTTTGAGATGCTGCGATCCACTAATCTCAAAGCGGATATAATGTCAATTCCATGGTGTAAAAGCGTAGATAAAATGCGGCAAAAACGCGATTGATTCTTCAGCAACTCCAGTTGATTGAATATCGGCATTTTCAATTTTAAGTTATCGATAAAGCGCTTACCCGTTGTAGTCCTTGACCAAGCGACTGCAAGAGCTGCGATTGCTGCAAGCCCAATTAACACAAACACACCATTGTTGACCAAAAAACCACTCATGACAATCAATATCCGCGTCGGCAAAGGCAACTCGCTACCTAGGTTGGCATAGGCCTCCACATAAGAAGGCACCATTCGTGTCATCAATACCCAAACAACGACTAAGGCCATCACTAAAACAATAATCGGGTACGTCATAGCCGTTCGCATTTTTTGATTCACTTCATGCTCTTGCGTATAATATTTAACCACTTGATGGAGTGAGTCTTCCAGTATACCGGCAGATTCACCTACCCGAAACATGTTAATCATTAATTCTGGGAATACATGGGGGTATTTCTCCATCCCATCCCCAATACTTATCCCTTGAGTAATATCATCCAACAAATTCACTTGAGCTTCTTTGAATACTTTGTTCTCTGTCTGTTCGGAAAGGGTTTTAAGGATGAAGGCAATCGGCACACCCGCACTATACATTGCGGCAAACTGATTGGACCATATAGAAATATCGCGTGAATTGACTTTCTTTGTAAAGAAACGCTTAAATGAACCCCCCTTGTTCTCTTTCTGAGATTTAAGATTGGTCACGTATAGGCCGCGTTCCTTCAACAAAGTCATGGCTGACCGATCACTTGTAGCTGTGATGACACCACTCTCTGATTTGCCACTTTTATTGCGTGCTGTGAATTTATAATCTGGCATAATAATCTTCCTCTAATAAAGTTCCTGAAATTTGTCATGAATTTCAACACTAATTAAACCCTGCTGATAAAGCTCTCCTAAAGCTCTTTCCATCGTTCTCATACCTAAATTGAGTCCTGTTTGCATCACGGATTTAATTTGATGTGTCTTAGCCTCACGTATTAAGTTGCGAACAGCCTGATTGACTACCAGCACCTCCATAGCAGCAACACGTCCCCCACCTTTACGAGGCAATAGCTTCTGGAACATAACACCCTTCAGACACATAGCCAACTGTGCACAGATCTGCTGTCTTTGATGTGGCTGAAAGTTACCGAGAATTCTGTCAACGGTTTCCACTACACCTGGGGTATGCATGGTTGCAAACACAAGGTGGCCCGTTTCTGCTGCACGTATCGCTATTTCCGTTGTTTCCAAGTCGCGCATCTCACCAATTAAAATGACGTCAGGATCCTCACGCAAAGAAGATCTCAGTCCTGAAGCAAAACTACCCGTATCGCGACCAATTTCCCGTTGAGTAACCAGGCACTGCTTATTTGTGTGCATAAACTCAATAGGATCCTCTAGCGTGAGAATATGTTTATTAACTTTCTGATTGATCAGATCCAACATGGAAGCCAACGTTGTCGATTTACCACTACCTGTTGGACCGGTGATAATGACTAAACCAGATTCCAAATCTGTAAACCGCCGAATGCCTTCTGGCAAGTTTAGCGCCTCGAAAGCGGGTATATCTGCCGGGATAATACGCACGACAACGCTGTACTTACCCTGGGAACGGAAAGCATTGCCTCTAAAACGTGCCAAGTCTGGGATGCCAAAGCTAAAGTCAATTTCACCGACATCCATCAAATGCTTTAGTTCATCTGAATTCAACAGGCTCTTAAGGGTTTCAACAATCATTTGATCCGTTATGACGACATTATCTCGTGGTCTAAGTAATCCATGTACTCGAAACGATGCAGGCAATCCGGAATGCATATGTAAATCTGAGGCACTGAGAGCTGGCATTTCTTTAAGACATTCTGAAATATGATTATTAATCATCGGCTTGTATCCAACCCTTCAAAGTCGCTCGAATAGGCGATTGTCATTAATTCTTGCAGGGTTGTAATCCCAGCCAACACATTCAAGGTGGCATTATCTCGAAGCGTTCTCATTCCTTGATGTAAGACAGCATATTCCTTAATTTCAGTAGCGGTCTTATGGCTAATGACCATATTTGAAACCGTCTCATCAACCATCAAAAGCTCGAAAACACCAATCCTTCCACTATAGCCCGTCTTATGACAATAGGTACAACCTGGGCCCGCTTTGTAGTAGCGAATTTCATCACGCGTCGAAATGTATTTGTCAATCTCTAATGCTTTCCAGAGGGGTTCATCGCGCGTTAGATGTTGCTCAACTCGACAGCGCGGACAAACGCGCCGCAATAGGCGCTGCGCCATGATGCCTGCAACCGAGGATGAAATCAAGAATTCTGCTACGCCCATATCCGTTAGTCGTGTAAGGGCACTTGCCGCATCATTTGTATGGATGGTACTCAAAACTAAGTGACCAGTTAATGCAGCACGTACGGCAATCTCAGCGGTCTCATAGTCGCGAATCTCACCAACCATAACGATGTTGGGATCCTGACGGAGTACGGAACGAAGAATATTGGCATAAGTTAAGCCAATCCGATTATTAATATTAATCTGATTGATGCCATTGAGACGATATTCGGTCGGATCTTCAATGGTGATAATATTTGAGTGTGGATCATTCAAGATATCTAAACAACTGTAAAGCGTTGTCGTCTTACCGCTGCCTGTTGGTCCTGTAACCAATATCATGCCATAGGGTAAACGAAGCAAACCCCTGACCTTCGCAATCAGCTCTTTATTCATGCCGATGCTTTCCAGTTTTAAGTTAGTTTTTGTATTGTCCAGAATCCGCAAGACAACCTTCTCACCGCGCACGGTTGGAATTGTTGAAACGCGGAAGTCTACTTCTCGTCCATTGATCATCTGACGGAACGTTCCATCTTGTGGCAAACGTCGTTCTGAAATATCTAGGTTGGACATAATCTTAATACGGGCCACAATCGGACTATGGAGATCGGCTCCCAGCTCACGCAGAAGCTGAAGCTGTCCATCAATACGATAACGGATGGTCAAACGGTAATCACCTGGTTCAAAGTGAATATCACTGGCCTTATCCTCAACCGATTGTTGAATAATGTTGTTGACCATTCGGATCAAAGGCGCATCATCATCGGATGCATCAACGGTGACGATGGATTGCTTGGTGCGCTTACTAATTCCTTCTGGGGTCATATAGAGCCATTCAATTGAACGATCAATATCCCTTTTCGTCAAGAGGATTAAGCGGACTTCCTTTTGGGTTACTAACTTGATATCATCGATTGCAAGCACATCCGTAGGATCAGAGGTCGCTATTACGAGCACATCCCCATTGACGGATACGGGGACAACGCGATGACGTTCTACTAATGCTTGGCTAACCAAATCGATCGCATCCTGCTGGAACTGAAGATTGGCTAATTGCATATAAGGAATATTGTATTGTTCACTTAACGTATTGGCAATATCCTCTTCGCTAATGTATCCACACTTGATAAGCGTTTCTCCTAAACGCAAGTTGAATTCCCGTTGTTTAGAAAGACCATCCTTCAATTGTTCTTCGGTAATAAAGCCTTTCTCTACTAATAAGTCCCCCGTCCTCATGATATCCCCACATCCTTGCCTGTTTATTAATACTTCAATTATAAGACTTCTCTGATAATTTGTCGACCATTGGAAGACAATCGCTGAACGATTGGTGAAAAATTGCATTTCGGGGTGGATTTATAAATCGTTTTATTACTTTCTGCGGTTGTGGAACGCCGTTCAAGTTCCGCTTTTCATTGTTTATGGCTGCAACATGTTAGACGTTATTGTGTGCAGTTTGATGGCAGGCATTATGGCAAGTATCCGCGAACCAAGCATATTTTTCTTTGCTAGTTGCAGGCATGCGCAATACAGGAGGGCGAGGAAGCCCCTCCCTACTTACTAGGAGAATATCCATAAATTAGTAACTAGCAAAATTTAGCTGATGAAGCATGCATTGCACATCGGAAGTTACAGACAAGAGAAATTCAAGTCGGCACGAGATCGATCCTACAC
>CAZVAO010000064.1:6042-13968 GCA_964625175.1 uncultured Clostridiaceae bacterium | reverse complement strand
TATAAGCCATTAGTTCACTATCATGGTGCAAGGCCTATGAAGTCCAATCTATACAACTAAACGACTTGATAACCTGCTTTGTTGATTGTGTCAGCTAGCACCTGTGTTGGGACTGGTGACTCAGACTCAACAATGACGCTACCAGTCGCTAAATCAATCGTTACCTGTAGCACTCCATCCAGAGTTAGCAATGCTCTGCGCACAGCATTTTCACAATGGTTTCAGGTCATACCTGTGACATTTAAAATTGTTTTAACCATCTGCATTTACCTCCTCATTAAGATACTCTCATTATACGTTTGTAGTCTCTAAAAGGCAAATCATAAAATCGGCAAGCGGGTTCTCATTTTTGCTCTCTAGCAAAGCTAAAAACGAGCACAGTTGTGCTCGCTTAATCGGCTATTTTATTTTTCCAGCATAACGACTGGCCTTTTATCGGTCTTGAAATACTCAACCTTAACGTTTATGCCAAAAATTTCTAACAAATGATCGGGTGTTAAGACTTCGCTCGGCGTGCCGTCTGCAACGATCTGGCCATCTTTCAACGCAACTAATCGGTTGCAATACAAAGCCGCTAAATTTAGATCATGCATTATCGCAATAATCGTTACTTCCCGTTCCCTTTGAAAATCTTCCAAAACGTTGAACACATCGACCTGGTGACGAATGTCTAAATCAGAAGTGGGTTCGTCCATCATTATCAGATCAGCCTCTTGTGCGAATGCCTGGCTGATAATAACACGCTGTTTCTCACCGCCACTTAACTCATGGAAGCCGCGCTCACGCAAGCACCAAACGTCGGTGTATTTCATGAAAGGTTCAATGGCAGCTAGCGTTTGATCTTTATGCGCATACCGACCCAGTTTCACCACATCGCGCACGCGATAATTAAAACTCACATCAGCACTTTGATTGACAACGGCGACTAAACGGGCAAGTTGTTTGCTTGATAGGTTTTGAATATCTTGTCCTTGAACGATAATCTTTCCTTTTTCTAAGGGCAATAATTTGGTTATCGCTTTAAGTAGCGTTGATTTACCTGCTCCATTTGCGCCAATAATCCCAATCCACTCGCCTCGTCTAACTGTTAAATCAAAATCATGCAAGACCGCCTGATCATAGCCCACTGTAATCGCGTTAATCTCCAAGTGTTTCATTTAAGCAAGGTGGCTTTCTAACCGTTTTATAGTGTGTTGCATACGCGCTAAGCACGCTTCTTTACCAAGGAGGACCAATAGATCATAGGCCCCACCAGGCGTCGATTCCTGACCAGAAATCGCTATGCGCAGGGGCCAAAGAATCCGTCCCGTCTTAACACCTAAAGCCTTCGTCACGTTTTTTAATAGGTCTCTGAGGGGGTCCTTTTGCCAGTCTGGAGCTTCGGCCAGTGCGGCATAAGAGTACTGTAAACTTTCAAGGGCTTCTGGTAATTCAGTCTTAGTCTTTTCATGACACAAAATGCTTAAGTCAAAATCAGGTAAGTCTGCCAAGAAGCCAATCATATCTGGAATCTCAGAAAAAACCTCAACACGACTGTGCAATAATTGGCCAACCGCATCTAAATCAATTGCTGTATGGCCTAAAACTTTTTCTAAGTAGGGCAAGGCATGCTGCATAAACTCAGCATCGGCTAAGTCACGTATATAGACGCTATTCATCCACCGCAATTTCATTGTATCAAAAACAGCGGGTGACTTGCTTAAACCGCTTAAGCTAAAGATTTCCTCGAGTTCTTTTAGACTAAATATTTCTTGTTCTGTGCCTGGGCTCCACCCTAAAAGTGCGATGTAATTGATAATTGCCTCTTTCAGATAGCCCTTAGAATAGAAGTCATTAAATGAAGCATCCCCATAACGCTTACTGAGTTTCTTGCCTGGTTCCTTCATAACCGGTGTAAGGTGGACATAAGTAGGAATCTCCCAACCAAATGCCTCATACAGCAGATTATACTTAGGAGCAGATGATAGATACTCTGTTCCTCGTACTACGTGGGTAATGCCCATAAGATGATCATCAACTACATTGGCAAAATTATAAGTTGGTAAGCCATCTGCTTTCAATAAAACCTGGTCTTCTAACTCCTCATTCGGAACCGTAATCTCCCCAAATACTGCGTCAACAAAAGTAGTCTTGCCAGTGGTGGGCATTTTCTGACGAATAACGTAGCTTTCTCCTGCAGCAATCCGTTCCTGAGCAAGTGCGGGATCCAAATCACGACAGTGATAATCATAGCGCCATACGCCGGGTTGATCCGCCGCAGCGGCTCGCGCTGCAGCTAAACGCTCCACTGAACAGAAACAGGGATAAGCCGCACCTGTTTCCACTAAATAATGGGCATGTTTCGTGTAGATATCACGTCTCTCACTCTGGATGTAGGGACCATAGGCCCCACCCACATTTGGGCCCTCGTCGTAATGGAGGCCAGTCAGATCCATAATTTCATATATAAAATCAAGAGCACCTTCTACATAACGCTCTTGATCTGTATCTTCAATGCGTAGAATGAAAGTGCCTTTATTGGCACGTGCGATTAAATAAGTATATAAAGCCGTGCGCAAATTCCCAATATGCATGTAGCCGGTTGGGCTAGGTGCAAATCGGGTTCTCACAGTAGTCATTAGCTTAGTCCTCCGATTCATTATTCAGCAAGAGCTGACAATCCTGACACAGTCCGTAAAAACGCAACGAGTGGTCTTTGATTAAGAAGTGATGTTCATTGATTATTTTACTTTCAATGGAATCCAATAGGTCGTCATTCACCTCAATAATCAATCCGCAATTTGAACAGAATAGGTGATGATGATAATGCTCTTTGTCTCCATCACTCAACTCATAGCGCGCACCTTTGCCCCCAAACTCCATTCTATGGCAGATATTAAGCTTTACAAAAATCTCTAATGTACGATAGATTGTCGCTAATCCTACATCGGGATCATGTTCACTAACACTATGATAGAGCTCTTCAACACTAAGGTGTCGATCACTATTTTCAAGCAACACCTCAAAAATCACCTGACGTTGTTTTGTTAATCGCAAACCATTCTTGCGCAACCTCTCTTGAATGGCACTAATCCTATCTTCCATCGAACAATACTACTCCTCTAAATCCTTTAGATACATCGCCGCGATATCCCGGATTCCAAAAACAATTGCGCCAACACCTAACATAATTGTAGCAAAGCTCTCTAGATTTCCTGTAACGGCCCCAACTACCAGCACAGTCGTGCCAACAGTGAGGTAAACGGCAGGGGTTTTTAATTCGCTTTTATGCTTTTGAAAAAATTTTTCCATCAGGTTACCACCTTCTATATTATAGCTAGCATAAGTTTACCACAATTTGCAGGTGAAAAACAAAACCCAACTGCGGTAATGCCTTGCAAACATTAAAAAAAATAGAAACGGCTGCTAAAACAAAGATAGACCCATGCTCACCACTTAATTTAGTGGTGAGCATGGGTCTATAATTATTAGGTAACAACGATAGAGATTTTTTCAGCTAACCTGCCAAAAAGAAAACTCCAAAAGCCATACTCCCTAGGATCACAATAGCAGGGTGGACGCCCAAAAATTGAATGGCGACAAAGGCAATTCCCGCAATAATGAATGAAATCGGTGTGCCCATAGACGAAATTCCAATCTTATAGGTGATTAAAACCAACATCACAACAACAACAGGTCTGATCCCTTTTAGCAACCCTTGTACTTGTGGCAAATCTTTGAACTGCATAAATAACGCAACGACAATCAACAAGGCGATTGTCGACGGCAAAACCATACCGATTAACCCTGTGATAGCGCCTGGTATACCCGCTTGCTCGTAGCCGATTGCAGTAGCCATTTTAGTGGCAATGGGACCTGGCAAACAATTGCCGATTGCATACAAATCTCCAAATTCTTGTGTCGTCATCCATTGGTAGTTTTGTACCGCCTCAATCTGTAATAATGGAATAGATGCTTGTCCGCCACCAAATCCAAGTGTCCCAACACGTACCATAGCCATAAATATATCCCAAAGAACTTTTAACATAAACACACCCCTCTCCAACATATGTGTACAGTATACAATATGACAAAGAACTATTCAATGGATTATTAATAATCGGTTTACCCACTTCAAATCTTATGTTTTAAAAGATAGGACTTGGACTAGAAAAAGAATTTTTGCTGTTAGAATAGTTTTTGGCCAGTGGCTTGGCTATTCTTTTTTAGGGCGCTAGCCCTTAGTAAACCTCACTTTTAGTGACAAGATTGTCTCGTTCGATCTATCATGACATCCGTAAAACGGGTGTTTATTGTCCCGCAGGCAAACGTAGGCAACTGGCTGAGGCCATAATAAGAAAAGCCCCACCATCATAGCGGGGCTGGTAAACACCTATTCAGAAAATACAGGGCTACAAATAATTAGAGTGATTTCCTCTAAGGCCCGCTCCATTGAAGTGCGCTTGATTTGATAGCGGTTAGCGATGCTATCGTAATCGCAGTCATAATTGAAGATTTCTAAAACCATACACTCTACTGCCGCAGCCCATACAATTGATTTATTAATTCTCCTCGCTGACGGATAACTTTTGTTACAATAAGAGTACCAAAGCTTCTGGCCAATGCGTACGAGTATATCGTTTTTATAGGTCTGGATATTATCCTTGATCATTCTAAGAGTGACCAAAAAGGGTGTTGAAACCTTTACCTCAAAATCATCATTTAATAAATAAATATTATTGTTGGATTTTAGTGCTTGGATCGACTTCACTTTAGGGTCATATGCTTGGAGAACATGGATTTTTAAATCATCATATTCGGAAAGCATAAACTCTTGAATAATATGCTCCTGCTGATCTGGATTCAATAGTGGCAAATACTCGAACACATTGCTGACAATATCCTCAATGCCATGTCGCATATAGTATTGAATACAAATGTAGATCATCTTTTTCCCATGCTCCGAATAGGGTTCAGCAGGATCCTTTTTGAACAGAGCATGATCCAACAGGGGCCAATCCAGATTGTAATTACACATTTGTGCTAATTCAGCCTTATCATCGATTTGCATGAGTAATTGATGATAGAGTTCTGCAGGGGTTCGTAGATTGTCAATTAGGGAGGCCTGACGCCAAAAATCATTGGCCTCTTTAATTTTCCCTAAGTTTAAGGCTGCGCACCCTAACTGGTAGAACAATTTAACGCTGTATTCGCCGTCCCAGTATACATCATGTAAACAGTCGTATACTCGGCGGTGTTTACCGATATTGCCTAGCGTTTGAGTCCATTGCAGAATTTCAGAAAGTGAATTGAATTCGACTTCGAACACACGCTCAATGACTTTTTGAGTTTGGACTTCATCACCAAGTAAATAGTAGTAGAAGACCAAGTTGCAATTTGCACCAACATTGTTGGGGTCAGCCTCGAGCACTTGATTTAGATAATCCAGGCCCCTTTGGTCCTCTCCTGCCAAGAAGCACACCAATGCTGTACGATTCAAAAGGGGAATTAACTCGCCCTCGCGTTCAATGGTGTCCTCACAAATATCCATTGCCTCGTTATAGGATTGCGTATTAAGCATCACCACTAGCTTCTTCTCCAGATTCTGCATAATGCGTGACGTTTCGCTATATTCCTCTAAATCCTCGTTGATCTGTTCATCCCCCAAGAGTTTAATGACTTGGCTTGCCGCTTCTTCCCAATCACCATCGGGGTCCAGACTTAGGTATTTTTCCATATAGTGATAGACGGACTCGATATCATCTGTTTCGGCACAGCAAACCGCGAGATGATAATAGGCCTCAGCGAAGTTTTCATCCACTCGCAAAACCTGATTCTGCCAGATATCAATCGCCTGTTTATAATCTTCCATTTCTTCATAGGTTAAAGCTAAATTATAATAATTCCAAACATCGCCTGGATTATAGTCAATAGCCAACCTTAAAAGATCACATACCTTTATTAAATTGCCTTTTTCATATTCGTGCATAGCTCGGTTAAAGTAAAATTGAGAGTTACGCCCAAAGGGAACTATTTTATTAATGTCTGTTGTATTATCATTCATATTCATCTATATCCTTTTGCCATAATCTAGTATAATGATATCATACTTTTAAGGGGTCTACCTATTATTATTTCAAATAGAGCCTTGCGGCAATGAACCCTCTGCCCTATACTTACCTTGCTTTTTTCCCCTATTCATGTTATATTTTCCCGAAAGCCCACTCACCAGGAAAGGAGATTTCTCATGCTGAATTATCATAATATTATTGCAGCAATCATTGCAAAGCAAATTCCGGAGCTTGAGTTAACGGCGATCCGCGATTTAATAGAGGTGCCCCCCCAACCTGAATTGGGCGATTATGCACTCCCCTGCTTCAAATTGGCAAAGATTAAACGACAATCACCCGTTCAAATAGCTGCCGAATTAGTGACTAATATCGGCGAGGACCCTCATTTTTCGACAATCAATGCCCAGGGTCCGTACGTGAACTTTTATAGTAACCCGACTCTATTAGCTCAAGATGTTCTGTCTACAATTTCTGATTTGGGCTTGGGTTACGGAAGCCATGCAGCGAATGGCAAAACAATTACGATCGATTACTCTTCACCCAACATTGCCAAGCCTTTTCATGTGGGACACCTGCGCACTACGATTATCGGTCAGGTCCTCTACAATATTTACAGTCATCTCGGCTACCAATGTGTTGGAATCAATCATTTAGGGGATTGGGGCACACAATTTGGCAAACAAATACTGGCCTATCTTCTCTGGGGGGATGATGAAGTCATCAATGCCAATCCTGTTAGCGAATTGGTAAAACTCTACGTACGATTCCATACAGAAGCCGAAAGCAATCCAGACCTCGATGCTCAAGCACGTGATTGGTTCAGGCGACTTGAGGAAGGCGATAGTGAGGCCTTGCGAATCTGGCGTTGGATCAGCGAAGTCAGCCTGAAAGACTTCAGTCGACTTTATAAACGTCTAAATATCAAATTTGATCATTTTACAGGCGAATCCTTCTACCTTGATCAGATTCCCGCAGTTGTTGAAGAGCTGAAAGCAAAGAACCTGTTATTAGAAAGCGACGATGCCCTAGTCGTCGACCTTGGCGAAGATATGCCTCCCTGCCTGATTGTAAAAGCAGATGGCACAACCATTTACACCTCGCGTGACATTGCAACCGCCTTATATCGCAAAAAAACCTATGATTTCAGCAAGTCCCTGTATGTGGTAGATTACTCACAGAGCCTTCACTTTAAGCAATGTTTCAAAGTCATTGAGCTGATGGGTTATGATTGGGCACGAGACCTCATCCATATTCCGTTTGGGCGTGTACGCCTTTTGAGTGGCAAAATGTCCTCACGCAAAGGTAACGTCATCTTGCTGGAAGATATGCTAGAAGAGGCGCTGGCCCGTACCACACAGATTATTGCAGAACGCAATCCTAATTTAGCCGATAAAGAGGTTATAGCTGACCAAATTGCCATAGGTGCCTTGATTTTCAACGATCTTTATAATAACCGCATCAACGATGTCGTCTTCGATTGGGACATCGTCCTCAATTTTGATGGCGAAACAGGCCCCTACGTGCAATACACTTATGCACGATCCTGCAGAGTATTAGAGAAGGCTCCCGTTGCGATTGAGTCAAACGTTGACTTTACCCTGCTTAATGAGCCAGAGACAATCGCCTTAATCAAATCCTTGTATGATTTCCCAGATGCTGTAGAGAGAGCTGCTGATGAATACGAACCCTCTGTACTCGCACGTCAGACCATGCAAGTAGCGCGCAACTTCAACCGTTTCTATCATAACCATCAAATTATTAGCGATGATGCTGAGGTGCAAAAGGCCCGCTTACTGCTTTGTAAAGCCAGTAACACCGTTCTCAAACTTGGTTTGAATCTTCTGAATATGCCTGCACCTGAAAGAATGTAAATGAA
>CAZVAO010000064.1:4708-5942 GCA_964625175.1 uncultured Clostridiaceae bacterium | reverse complement strand
GGGGAGGTCAAAGCTGTTTTATAATTAGCCTTATATTGTAGAATTTCAGAAATGTGACGATATCACGGCGCGAACTTATTTTTCATATGAAGCTATACATCTAGTATGCTGACTATTAAAAATAAGTGAAGCAACAAAGAGATCGTCCATTTATGGAATTCTACCTAATAGTGGGAGACGGCGATGCCATAGGCCCCCGGCCCAACATGGGTTGCAATAACCGGTCCTAACACAAAATTAATACTGGCCTTAATACCGAATTCTTTTTCAAGTACTTCCTGAGCATAATTTGCCATTTCTTCGGCGACAAACTGGCCAACAACAAATCGTTTTACTGGACGCTCCCTGTGCAGTTTAATAAAGTAGTCTAGCATGGTTTTAATTGCTTTTTTACTACTGCGAGCCTTGCCATATGCATGATAATAGCCCTCTATGACAATAATAATCGGCTTAATTTTTAATACAGAGCCCAATAGCGATTCTGCCGCCCCGATGCGACCCCCTTTGCGCAAATACTCCAAGGTATCCAAAGAAAATAGCATCTCGGTGTTATCGCGAATATTTAATAGTAACTCCATCACTTCTTCGACGGTAGCACCATCATTAACGGCTTCAGCTGCTGCACAGGTCTGCATACCCGCGCCGCCTGTGATTCCTAAGGTATCCCACGTAATGACGCGACCATCAAATTCTTGGGCGGCAATATTAGCCGACTGCAAGGTTCCACTCAATTTATGCGAAATATGAATCGAGATAATTTTATCATAGGACTTAAGCAATTCTTCATATACCCCAATAAACACCTCTGGTGACGGCTGTGTCGTCGTCGGTAAATCTTTGGCCGCCATGAGCATGTGATAAAACTCTTCTGAACCTAAATCAACCCCATCGCGGTAGTGCTTATCGCCAAATATTACTTGGAGAGGTACAATCGTGATACCGAGTTCCTGAACGACTTCTGCGGGAATGTCTCCACAACTATCAGCGACAATGGCAATTCTCTCTTTGGTCATAATAAATCTCCTTAATGATCTTCTTTTGATTATTCGATATGTAAATTGCTAACAAGTATTCATCTTTACTTCTCTTTGACCGAGAACGCATTCAACTGATATTCACTTATTAAACAGTAGCTATTTCTAACAATTGATAAGACTATTTAACTAATAATACGGGAAACTGAATAATAATGCAATTGAATGCTTTGATTTTCACTGACTTTTTACATTTGTAG
>CAZVAO010000064.1:0-4608 GCA_964625175.1 uncultured Clostridiaceae bacterium | reverse complement strand
AGCTGCTCCAGTCCCTGTGGTAACGGTGTGGCATCCATGGATTCATCCGTGCGATGGGCATCTTTACCGTAAGACATCCCCACACATACACAAGGTTTACCGTCACTCAAAGGTACATTACAGTCTGTACTGCCAGCTCGGCTCACAGCATTAACCCCAATGTGATCTAAAACAGCTTTAGCCGTAACAGCGACATGATGGTCAGCAGGAATGCTTCCCACCGGACGATCGCCAACCACTTCAATTTCATACTCAACTTTTTGCTGCTTGGCGGCTGCCTCAATAATGTCGCGCAATTCGCCTTCAACTTTCATTAAAGGATCACGTGCTACTGAACGCATATCGATGAGCATACTAGCTGATGCGGCGATTGTGTTGATGGATGTTCCACCCTCAATCACACCAACATTGAATGATGTCTTAGGACTAGTTGGCACTTTAATATCAGCAATGCCAGCAATCATTTTACCGAGCGCATGAACAGCCGATGGAACGCCAAAAGCACCCCATGAATGTCCACCACCCGTCGTTACAGTTACCTTCAAACGGCGACTACCGATTCCAGCAATTGTCATTCCACCAAGTCCACCATCTACTGCAACAACATAATCTACTTTATCTTTGAGCGTTTGATAGGCCGTTTTCATACCTCTCAAATCCCCTAAACCTTCTTCACAAACCGTGCCAACAAGGTAAATATCCCCATGCTCGATTTCTAATTCCTGTAGAGCACGTGCTAGCATAATAATCCCCGTCACCCCTGTAGAGTTATCCCCGACACCCGGCGCACGCATGATCATGCCATCTCGTTTAACTTTAACATCCGTATCGATTGGGAACACGGTATCAGTGTGGGCAGCAAACATTAAACTTGGCTTTCCACTTGCATTGGCAGGAGAAAACGCAATGACATTGTTCACTTCATCAATATACGACTCCATACCATAATCTTGCATGCGCTTATTGACATAAGCAGCCACCTGACCCTCAGCATAGCTGGGTGATGGGATTTCGCAGATTGTGATGACTTCTTGAATCATGTCTTCATGCAGCGATTGAGCAAACTTCTTCACACCTTCTAAATAGTCTTTGCTTAGCTCTAAACTCATCTCATTGACTCCTTTATTTTTATTATAAGATGGGAGGGTTCCCCCTCCCATAATGTGCCGTTTAGCAGTATTTCAAACTCGTTTCTAATAATATAATCCGCAACGCGGACTAAAAACTAGCCTCAGAGTTGACACTCTTCGCCTTCTAGACCCTCGTCTAAAAGTTTTTCAGCATAGGCAACTGAAGCACATAGCATTTCCGTACAGAAAGCCTTTGCTTCTTTGGAGTTTTGCAGTTTGAGATCACAACAATCCATTGAACTATAATGTTCATTAAACCATTTGCAGAATGCTTTTGTGTAGTCACCCAGTTCAGAGGTGCGCTCTTCTCCAAAACTGCGCCCAAACCAACGACCAAATGTCATTACAACCCCTGCAACAACGCCACATGTTGCACCACAAGCCATTCCACCACTAAAAGAACCCGCAATTTTCATACCAAAATCAAGCTCTTCTTTGCTCAAATCCTGCTCGTTCAAACACATCCAAGTTGCCTCTGAACAGGTTAGTCCCTGCTCATTGTAATACTTACATCCTCTTTCTTTCACATCCATTACACTATTCTCCTTCTCAAAAATATAGTTTCACTTGAGTAACATTAGTAGCAATATTAACTGCTCTAAACCAAGTGGAAGTGGATCAATGTCCATGATTTCATCCACGCGGTGCCCATATTTGCCAGTGGTAACCCCAACGCAAACAGCTGGTTTGCCATCACTCAGTGGCACGTTACAGTCAGTACTGCTAGCTCCTGATCGTTTAGGGAGCCCTAAATAACCTAACACATCGGAAGCTGTCTTGACAAGCGGATGGTCAGCGTTTAAATACCCGACTGGCCGATCGCCGACAACCTCTATTGCAACTGCAACATCTTGGGCTGCAGCAGTGTGTTCAATGATTTGACGCACTTCTTTTTCTACTCGCTGTAGGGGTCCTAGCTGAACCGATCGCATATCAATCAACATGCTGGCTGAAGCAGCTATCGTATTGATTGACGTACCCCCTTCAATGACACCTACATTGAAAGACGTTTTGGGATCTTTGGGTACTTTTATATCGGCAATTTGACCAATCATCTTACCTAAAACGTGGATCGCACTGGGAACACCAAAAGCCCCCCAGGAATGACCGCCTCCAGTTGTAACCGTTACTTTAAGCCGGCGGCTGCCGATTCCGGCGTGAATCATTCCACCTAAGCCACCGTCGACACCGATTACATAATCAATTTTATCCTTTAAGACTTGGTAGGCGGCTTTCATACCGCGCAAATCACCTAAGCCTTCTTCGCAGGCTGTGCCGACCAAATAAAGGTCTCCGTGCTCAATGTCTAAGTCTTGTAAAGCGCGGGCCAACATCACAACGCCCGTAGCTCCCGCCGAATTATCGCGGATTCCTGGTGCGTAGAGTTTGTTTCCCTTGCGCGTAACCGTTACGTCGATCCCGGCTGGAAATACCGTATCAATATGTCCTGCGAACATCAAAGCGGGTTTGCCTTCCACATTTGCTGGTGCATAGGCAATCACATTATTGACTTCGTCGATGTAGGCCTCAAGGCCATAATCTTGAAACCGCTTCATAATGTAGGCAGCACGCTTTTCTTCATGATAACTCGGAGCGGGGATTTCACAGATTGCGATAACCTCTTTAATCATATCTTCATGCATGCTCTGGGCATACTTGCGAACGTCTGCCAATACCTTATTCGTTAATCCTAAAGCCATGATTTCACTCCTCCTATTATGGGATCTTTATTTCAATGGAACAGCTTTGGTTCTGATGAGTTCATCTTCCAATTGATAGTCAAAAAGGTCTTTGCCTTGTCGTTCTGACATAATCCACTGATCAATTGGATTTTCCTTAAAATAAGTAATGATATTCTGGAGTGCGACCTCCACACTATATGGTTCATGCCATCCTAGAGCCTCTAACTTACCTGTGGTAACAATTCGCGCACCTTCATTAGCGAGTGGCACGCCCCAAGGCATATCCGCATTGGCTAAGCCAAAAAATGTGACCGGCTGACCGATAAAATCGGCAGCTTTTTGCACTAAATCGCGATAATAACTAAAGTGCTTGTGGCCACTATTGTAAACTTGGCCATAGGTCACTTCACCTTTTGCCAATAAAAATGCAATTTGCTCTGCGATATTGCCCGCATATTCGCGATGATTAATTCCGAATCCGTAATCGGGGAGCAACATTTGCTGCCGACCATCAAGTAAACGTTTGATAAAATACCACTCACGTGCTTGGTAATCGTATTCACCGTAGACCGCTGGTAAACGGAGGATTGTCGCGGGAAATTGATCCGCTGCATAAGCTTGCAATAAATCGTTTTCAGCCTGAGCCTTATTATAGCCATATTTAACTTCTGGGTTATCCTCAATGAGATCACTCTCGTGAATTGGAGCTGCAACTGGTTTACGATAAACCGATCGGGTGCTCACCATTAAGTAGTGCTTTGTGCGTCCATTGAATGCCCTAACGGCATCTTCAGTGTCTTTACGGTCATACGCAATCATATCAACAACTGCATCGAAATGCTGTCCAGCTGTTTTTGCCGCCAAATCACCTGGAATTTTACGATCTCCTATGATAGTAGCCATTTGATCGGCAAATGGATTCGGTGTGCGTCCACGATTAAAAAGTGTGACGTCATGCCCATGCGCTAACAAACACGGAATCACATGTTTTCCAATAAAACGAGTGCCGCCAATAACCAAAATTTTCATATAATCACCTTTCCCAATTCGTACAATGTGACTATAACATATTTTATTCAGTTTGGGTAAGAAAAAGAGAGAAAAAACCTGTAACTCCGAGATTTGTGGGCTTACTCTGTCTGCGTTGTCTTTCTGATAGCAAAGTCTGTTTTGGCTTGTTAAAAATAGGCGCAGGGTCCACAATCGCATTTACCACACACATCACATAAGGGGTCAATATCTTGAAAGTAATCTACGGCTTTCATTAAGTACGCATAACATTTGTGGCGGTCAAATCCCTGTGGTGTAATCGCCCCTGCAGGACAGACCTGCATACAATAGCCACAACTTCCGTCTAACTTATAGCGGCATCTCTCACTTATTTGTGGCGTGATTGTTTCCAGTGCTCGGTCAATCACTAAACTGCCATAGCGACCCCCACAACCTTTTGCTGTAATGAGCATGTTGTTGAGGCCAAAAGTACCTAAGCCAGCCAGGTAAGCTAGATGTCTGTGCGACCAGTGTGACATTAAAATCTCTTGATCAAAATTGTGCGTCGCCGGCAAGGTGGCGCATATAATCTGCTCGCCAGCCAACACTTCCTGTAACTTATTATTGATGTCTGCAATCAAATTGTTCGTCTCAACATATGCCAAAGCCCATGATGGTGCGATATAAGGATGCTGTCGATTTTCCACAATCAATGCCTTAGTGAAAGGTATAAAATAAACAATGATTGTTCGGGCTCCCTCTAAAAGATCCTCAGGCATCAGATGTTCAGCATTCACAATTTCTTT
>CAZVAO010000063.1:0-13991 GCA_964625175.1 uncultured Clostridiaceae bacterium | reverse complement strand
GCTACTGTACATTAAATAAATCGCGAGATAGATGACCAGCAATCCTCCATTGAGATAGATCCCAAACATTTTTATACCTGGATCTGCCACATAAAATAAGAATGCGAGTGCGGTAATTGCTGTTAGTAAAGATACAATTATGATCCCTGCTAATTTCCGATCACCTAGCAGTTTCAGCGCATAAAGAACCAATGCTATCCGAAACGTATAACCAACCACCTTTGCTAGTGGGTAAATTGCCCCATTGAAACTGGCATCCCACATATTGCTAAGTATCACCAGATTTACGATCACGATAAAGAAGATGCCCAATCGATTGCTTTCGTATTGATTCTGCCAGACCTTCTGGTCCTCAACATTGCGACAACCCACAATAAATTCTCCTGGACTCACAAACAATGTCTTCTGCCAGAAAGAATTGTGATAAATAATCGGAAGTATAAAGACGATTGAACCAGCAATTACGGAAACCAAGGAACTCGCTGCAGTAAATAAGTTCATTTGTATGAGTGTGTTCAATAAGCTTACAATCGTTGTCCCTAAGATACTAACCACATAGATATCAATGACACACGCCAAGATTGGGTGTCGCTTGCCTTTAGCAATGGTGTTTTGATTCTTCATAAAATTGACCTCTTATAATTTCTGATTAAATAGTCCCACTAATCAACATTATAGTGTCTGCCAGTCTTCGTGTCACGAGATTCTCGTGAATAATACCCAGTAAGCAATTATTAAACGTAGCTCAGCAGTTTCGTTTCATTCTTGTCAGTATAGCAAATTAAGAAAGGAGCCCCTATATGGCGCCCCCAAATCGTTATTCAGATAGTATGCGAATCGCCTGAATATACTCCGTGTTGATTAAGTTTTCAGCACCCTTCATTTCAACTTTCATCCAATTATCGACGAGCTCCACAATGCGCGCCTTATTATAGCTCGATCCATAGGCACCCATTGAGATGTTGCAGACCTTACCGACATATCTTTTCAATAATTCATTATCCATTTTTCTTTCACCTCGTCTCTTTCGTTTACTCATTAATCGAACGACACTTCTTTTTTGAGAAGGTAGTATCACAAAAAACAGTACAAAGATTGGCAGATAGATTGCAATCCAAATTGCAGGATTCAAATAATCATCTCCTTCATATTTAACATAAGCCATTCCCAAATGGGTTATTGTTGCAATCATTTCACTCCGATTTGTTATATAAAGAATTCAATGCAGTAGAAAACCACGAGAATTCTCATTTGCTTTTATTGCCTCGTTCTGATTGACACAGAATCTCTAGCGCGTGATTCTAGATGCGTCGTTCTAGAACATAAAGTGGATTAATTAGCCATGAGAAAGTGATGACCTAATCCTGCTTGCCCCAAAAACATCTGAAATAAACGGCAGAGCCTCATAAAGGTGTTCTTGATGAGTGCTTAGTCTCAGGCAAGAGTGCCCCCTCACCGATGAATACAACGACTGTTTTGCAGTGAAGCACAGATTAATCGTTAAGGCTGAGAGACCACACGCATTGGTTCTACAGGCTTTTTCTTAGTAGAACAGCACTAATCCTATTCTAATGTTGCAACTTTGAAATGAATGTCATAACCTCTTCAGTTATCTCTTCAGGTGACTCCTGCATATTATTTTCCAACCACTGCATTGTCAGACGATCAATTCCCCCGGTTATAAAGGTCGCTAGACGAGTTTCCTCAATATGGGGAAGTAATGCTTTGAAATAAAGTCGATTGATCGCCTCAAAATTTTTTAGTAGTTTGTTTAACTGCTTATTTTTAATGATCAGGTAGATAAATCGTGATTCTTTAAGCATGCGAAACCGAATACGCAGCAGATCAACTAACTCTGGATTGGGCATTTGCTCAATCTCTGCTACAACCTGCAAAAAAATGCTTTGAAATAAATATTGGGCAATCTCTTCCTTATCTGAAAAATGGCGATAGACCGTCATTCGCGCCACTTGTGCTCTTTCGGCAATGTCAGAAATCGTTATATCTTGATAGGGCTGGTCATGCAGTAATTCGATTAAGGCATTCTTAATCATCTCTTTGGATTCTAATACTTGCTTTTCCCGCTTCATGTGACACGCTTCTCTCTTTTGTATAAGATAGGGTATGCTATTGAAATCTCACTGTACACATTATATAATAAAACCATAAATGTTACAAATGTAACACCATAAAAATGGAGGTCAAACTAGTGAAAAAAGAAAAGGCCCTACGTATTAGCACCACTTTCCTCTTTGCTCTCGGGACACTGGATTTGATAAGAGGTTTTATGCACACATTTAATATTAATTGGGCGGCTACTACCTTTGCCAAAATCGCCCTAATTCCAGACTCCCTAATGCTAATGGGGGCGTTTGGCATCTCCAATATTCTGACAGGTCTGATTTATCTTCTAATCTGTAAAAAAGCGAAACATCTAGTTCCCTATGTTTTAGCACTAATTCCAACGGCTTACTTGCTGGGGATGATTGGACTCCGAATGCAGGGGGTTCAGGCTGAATCTGCCTTTAACGGCAAGTACATGATGCTCGGTTACCTAGGTCTATGTGCGCTAATTTCTGCCTATTACTTTATTTCAGCAAGAAAAGAGGCTTAAGCTATATGAATCTACTGTTTCCCAAAGCCCCAAGCAATGATTATAAATTTCCCAAAATCATTCTCTATATCTTTGTCGTTCTGACAGCCATCACCCTTGGACGCAGCCTCATCCATATGTTTGCTTCTGATGGTGGGGCCAATACCATAGCAAGTATCATCACATTTGAAGGTACCCCAGACCCCAATCAGGTGATTTACATGATCTTTTCCCTGTGGGGATTATCCCAGCTACTGATGGGTATTTGGTACGTGATTGTGATTGCTCGGTACAAGACGCTAATCCCATTGATGTACGGCTTCATTGCCGTGGAATATATCATGCGGATTGTCGTTGGGCGCATTAAGCCTTTATCTGATGTGTATTTTGCCCATGTGGCGCCAGGCGTTATTGGCAATTATCTTTTTCCACCACTGGCTATTGTGCTGATGATTTGGGCATTACGTGGTGAGCGGGCCAGTAGGTAGTTGGTGGGATTCTGGGATTTATCCCAATAGCACTCCAACATCTGCAATCTGTTCGTCCAAATCCTTAATATGACACGATTGTGTCATATTTAAATAGTTGTTGAGATAGGGAGAAGAAAAGCGCTAACACCCCTACTTACAGCAATAAACCCGCTAACGATAACGTGCGATAGCGGGTTTATTTTATCTCGGTGCGTTTTAGGTTTGTGCACACTGCTTTCTCCTTAGCTAACCTTTTCTAGAATACCTGTAAGAACGCTCTTTCTTAACTGGCTGGAGCGATGCTCATAGAGCTAATTCGCAATCTCGGGTTTCTTGATATTGATCATCCATGTTATTATATTGAACCTCATTTATTTGCGTCGTTTGCCTCCTTTTTGTATAAATTCAGTGAATCTTTCTCCCTTAGAGTATCACCTGCTTTTCGATACCCAAAGTTTTTTTGAAGCGGAACATAGTAATTAAACGTGAATCAATGCGTGTTGACATTGAACTTCTCGTAATCAGGCATCTCCTGGGGCTAATAGCACAAAAAGAGTTGCCCATTTGTCGTGAGCAACTCTTTAATGATGTGTTTAATTCTCGATTATTCTGTATCAGGTTACTTAGAGTAGGTGATGAAGATGGGTGAGGACCAAGCGGTATGCCCGTCCTTTTGTTGCACTTTCACCCAATAGGCCTGCTCTTCATTCACGATTGGATTTAGGTCTGTAAAACTGAAGTCAGCCGTATACTGATTGAGGTCATCTTGATGTGATAAATAATCACTGCCAACTCTCGATAGTTCCAGATTCAGATTGATGCCACCGACTTCAAAACACCGCACTTCTTCGGTGATTTCTGCAATGGGGATCGTGAAATCAAGCAGCTCTGTATGGAAGTGAATTTGAGCATCATCATCAGCATCTACGTTGACTACGATTCCATCCACATCACCAGATGTCGAGGAATCCCAGTACAGCCGATTGGCTGTTTGTAGCGTAATCCCTTGATCTCTTCGGTCAAAGGCAAACGTTTCCGCTTCCAGAATTCTGCCGCCATCAATCGTGAGTATACCTGACCAATCGGCGTGCTTATTACGGGTTTTAACCCATACGCCACCCCAGGCAATTTTAATGGCAGTTTTTTCTCCAGCATTTGTGTTATCTGGTTGAATCCGTTTGAGCACCTCTGTGCCACGAAGAATCTCGATGTAGTCTATGGGCGCTGTTCCAACCGCGTTGATATGCAGTTCTGGAGCGTTCTCTGTCGTCACCTCGTCGCCAATCATACCACCACATGCTTGAACATCGAGAATGATCCGAGCAAAAGTTGTCGCATAGCAATGGCGCTTTTTAATGGACTGCCAAATTTCATTTTTGGTGAGTCGATCCGCATAAACGGCTGTAAACCCATTCGCTACATCAAACGATTTAGCTTTCCCATAGCGCTGCATCGGGTAGGACAGTCCGGGACGACAGGTGTGGTCGTCGCTCGTGGCAATGAATCCAACCTTCAACCCCCGCTTCATAGCTTCTTTGGCAAACCACTCAAAAGTTCCGTGATGGGAGTGAATTTCTATAACTGGCGTTACTAAAGGGTTGAAGAAGTCGAGATTGCCATAACGCCCACCAATATGAGGAATGGCCATCACATCGCTGCGCTTCTCAAAATCTTTCCAAAGCTCCGAGATCGGATAGCGATCAAAGCCATTGTCTTTCGTTCCACCATCCATTAACCACTGATGACTGTGATAAACAGGCTCGTCATCGCCTAAGTAATAAATATTATGATCGCCACCACCAGCCGTAACCCCCGACCACTCGTAACCCAAGAAGGTTAAGAATTTTTCTGGTTGATTATAGTGGCGCGTTCTTTCTTTAACTTTTTCCCATTTCTCAGCGGTAATCTCAAAATCATTGCCCTGCCAGCCTGTGAAATCCAAAGCGGCTGGGCCTTTCGCAAACTGAAAATACTCATCAAGCGTTCCGGTCCCCACCGTAAATTTCGTCTGACCGTGTGCGTCACCCCAGTAGAGTTGGGAACTAGCCTCTGACGTGCAAATCGCTCCGTTACTGATACAAGTCAAGCCAGATTCAACACTTTCGCCTTTGATATAATACGTTCCCAGGGCCTCCAGCGGTGGCATCGCCACACGCACATAACCCTCACCGCCAGCAATCAGCTCGGTGGTAATGGTATGACCTACTCTGGTATTATCCGCTTGAAAAATCGTCAAATGTATGGTATCCGCATAAGACTCACAGGGGTTTCCCCATTCATCTAATGCTCTAACGACCAGCTCATATGGGGTTCCCTGTACAATATAGGAAGGCTGTACTACCTGGATCTCATTGATGTAGCCATGTACAATCTTAACTTCAGGATACTCCGGTAATAGTTCGAAGCGTCGTGTTCCAAACGGATCCACCAAGACCTTGAAGAGGTGCTTTGATTCCCTGTAACTCTGGGCGCGTATTCCCACACTGCCGCCACTTGTGTCTCCCATGGTCAGCGTAATCGTATCACCTTCTTGCAAATACCCGTCGTAAACGCGAATCAGTACTGCTTTTCTGAACGGCCGCTGATATTTGCTACCCACTTCAACCATTAATTTTGCTTGTCCACTTGTCGATACTGTTGAGTACCCCGAAGCTTTAGGATGATCAAATTGCGGCATTTCCCAGTCGCTTACCATCCGCCAAGCAACCAGTATGTTGCCTCCGTCGTCAATACCATACTTACCAACTGTAAATGTGATGGTCCAGGTGCCTATAGAGGCAGCCACAATATCATCTACAGGGGTTAGTATTGCATGTCCGAGGAATTCACGCGTCAGTCTCATTCACAATCACTCCTTTATCCTATAAGCTGTTTTTGATTAAACAATCATTTTAACATCATATACCGATGGGCCATTGATAGCAAAAAAAGAAGAATCAACTTGGCCTTTAGAAACACTATTCTATAACGCAAGGGTCAATTCCTCTTCACAGGGTTAGATTATAATTTATATATATTTTTTTGATTACTCCCTTACATGATCCTGCAATTTGCGATAGACCAACACAATTCGCGCTAGCGCAAAAAGATGAAGTGCTGTAAATGCAGTTATCACGACGCGAAAGAATGTATAAAACTTAGGCAATGAAGGATCCATAAGATTTAAAGTGGGAAAGAGAATAAGTGCTTGATAATACAGGGGCAAACCAGTAACAACTAAGAATAGAATTAATCTGCGATATTTAGCCATCTTGGATCGATTGTCACTGAAAATCGATAAATCAATATCTTTCGTTTGGTCGGTTATTTCCTTAGCAAAATAATACCAACTTGCATAGCGGAACATACACTTCCACCCGGCATCTTCATACATTTGCAGGTATTCGGCCTCTTGATTGCCATGCAAGGCATTAAAGTCAAACTGATAGACAACTTTCTTGGGGGTATCCTCTTCAAATGTATATTTGCCTAGTTGTACCTGGGACAAACGATATCCCTTCAAAGCCATATCCTCCAAAAACGCTTTCTCCGCATCCTCATTCCATGCAAAAAATTGCTTCTTAACGACTAAAGACATTGTTCTCCTCCTAGCTCGATTCTTCCATTACTGACCATCTCTTGAAGGCGTTTAATTTCGTATTGCAATAATTCTATTCCTAAATCTGTAGTCTGATACAACTTGCGCCGTTTATTTTCGTCATCTACCCCAACAGGTATGATTAGCTTATTCTTTTGTAGGGTCGTAATTGCTCCATATAAGGTGCCAGCAGCTAGTTTCACCCGATCACTGCTCATCTCCTCAACCTTTTTCATAATCCCGTAGCCATGGAGCGGTTTTGTCAAAGACAAAAGAATGTAGAATGACGCCTCTGTTAGGGGTGAGAGTTTTAGTAATTGCTTATTCATCGAATACCCTCCTATTATAAAGAACCTCTATATACCGTATTTCTTTATATCGCTTGTCGATATATCGAATATCTATATAATATAGCGTTTGGGCTGGATTGTCAAGTGTAAAATTGATTATCTACACAAAAGGGACTGTCCCTTTTGTGTGGGTTCCGTCTCTTCGATTACATACTTCAATCAAAAAGCAATACCCTTTGAGGATATTGCCAAATTTAAGTATTGAATTTCAGACCCTCTTTTTCGCTATTTTACCAGATCTGGCCGAACCCGCAAGAGTACCTCTTGACTTACGACTCGATAGTGGGGATCATAATGCTGTTTATACACAGCGGTGTGGCTGACGAGCGGATAGTCTTTATGCGCCATCTCTTCATGGAATGCAATAAAACCTGGAAAATCGACAGCAGCTAGCATCTCTAAGAATTGAGTTTGATCTCCTTGATGGCTATTGGCTGTTTCCACAAAAATGGCGTTAATCTCTTCAAGCGTAATTGCATAATGATCAATTGCCTTGAGGTTCAGTCGAACTAGACCGTTTCCAATGTCTTCGATGAGTTGAACTTCAGAGGCCATATCAATCTGAGCTGTTTCTTCACGCAAAAAGTCTAGACTTCTCTCAGCAGAGGCAATCATATGCCCTCCAGCAAAAGCCGCCTGGTAGAGCAGTTTGTAGATATCTTGTGCTTGCATCTTGGGGTATATAGCGATATGTTTTTGCAGAATTGTTTTCATTTTTTTACCTCAATGATTTAGAACGCATGCCCTGTGCTGACTTGCTAATTGGTCAGATTAAAACCTCAACACCTATAAGCATCTGTGACCTATATTATTATTCTTGAGGTTATCTTGCAAACTGGTTTGTGAAATAACCCAAAAAGTGAATCTTATTAAATCCCTATTCACATCCGATGCCCTTAGTAGAAACAATCATCAACAATAAGCCTATGTTGTAGTTCAGTCAATGCCGACTGTCATTATTAGGATTGATTATTGTTCAACATCGACAATAATCTTACCACAGTCTCTACAAATATGGCCGTCGACCGTAACGCCAGATATAGTGAAGTAATTTTTCTCAAATAGAATATCATTTCCTTTGGGATTAAGAGATATTGGGTGCTTCGCATTGGTCCAAATTATCATGTTCCCCGCCTGAAACATACCGCTTTCCATTTCTTTGCTACAGTATGGACATATCATGTTCATTCTCCTTACATACTTTTTCTTCACTAGCTTTTGCCCCTATTTGAAGTAGTTAAACCTATCTTTAATCGGATCTTTGCATCTTTTAATATTGCGAAACTGCCTTAAGCCATAAGTCACTCAATAAGGTCATCCCTATTGAATGATATTAATTAAGAAAGCCCCTACCAACCTTGAAAGCTAGTAGGAACTTCGATGGTCTATTTACTAATCGGTCTGACTGGGCGACCTTCAATATAGCCGCGATAGCCTTCCGGGATTAATTGAAATCGTGGTGCATCCTCATCGGCCCACTCAAATCCGTAGGTTTCGGGCTGATAGGACTTCATGACTGCCCAGAGATCGGATATCGCCTGCTCGAATTTGCTGTCTTCGAATGGTGGTCCCTGAAACACCATTAACTTGCAAGCTGGTAAGTCGACCACTTCGAATCCATCAGGAATTTCCCCGCTAAAATCTGTGGCAACCTCTACCCCTTGTACATAAGTGCTTGTGCCTTCTGGGCGCATATTGTCAGGTAGCCACAAACCCATCGGTTCATTCGTTGCCTCTTTGATCTCGCAAAGAATTTCCCAGACATCACAACCGACTTCATCACAATAATCAAAATAATGCGTTGCGTTGACCCCTCTTTTTAGAATCAACTGGCGTGCGTCACGATCAACCACTTGTACAAAAACGGTGTCCTGTGTGCGTTCACTCATGTTTCTACCATCTCCTATTTGTAGTCTCAGATAGTAATCATGGATGCGTGGGGGCATAAATAACTTTAAAGGCGGTTTATTCTTGCTGTAATGACTCGGACTCACGCCAAACTGCTTCGCAAACGCTCGTGTAAACCCTTCGTGGGAGTCAAACACATAGTCAAAAGCAACATCAATAATTTTCTCTTGTGAGTGCTTAAGCGTGTGCGCGGCCTTTGTTAGACGCAACATTCGAATATACTCGAATGGCGTTTTTCCAACTAAGTCCTTGAAGACGCGAGTGGTGTGCCATGGCGAGTAGCCCGCAACCTTTGCTAACTGCAGTAATGTTATTCTCTCTTTCAAATGATTATCAATATACTGCTGAATACGCTCAACTGCTCTTACTTTTTCCCATCGCTCCAAATGATCACCTCCACAAAAATCTTATCTCATCTAGAAGGATCGTTCTTGACCGCAATTGCTCAAATTAGATAATCATTAGTTATTAGTCAGATTTAATTTTTAGGACCGTAATGAACCCATCCAGTGCAACGTGGGATAGCTTAAAATCCCTATGCTCGTAAAATTGCGTGGCCGAATCATTGCCATTGGAAACAAAAACGAAAATATCGTGTTCGTCCTGATAGGCTTTCAACCAACTCATTGACCGCCTGTATAACTCACTGCCAATGCCTTTCCCTCGATAGGCTTCTCGAAGAAAGAACAGCGCAAAACAACCGATATACTCTCCTGGTACTGAATCCATCTCGAAGAAATCTCCAAATGGTGTTTGATAATTACTTTTAGGCGTAATTGTTGAGTAGGCAAATCCAATATAGGCGTCGCCGTCTTTTGCCGCAACAACATAATTCTCTTTACCCTGATTAACGGAGGAAGCCATACGGTTTTCATAATTCGCATCATCGAAAATTTCTTTCATGACGGTGGCCTTCGATTTCTGGTAACTCATCAGCTCGTTGACCAAATCTTTTAAAACATGAATATCTTGCTTTTTCAAAACCTCATATGTAATGTTCATGGGATCTCCTTTCAGTCGTGTTTCTATAGCCATTATATCATGGATTGATCCATTCTATCAGTACCACCTGTAGAAATCTATTACTGTCAATTATCATCCGCTATGTCTCCAATCCCCTTATTGGTTAAAAAGAGATTCAACTTTTTAATTTGCGAAACAGGTGATGAGTGAATGATTGTACAATGTAAATTACGAATACTACTGTTTTGTGGGCTTTTTATGCAATCTAACTGGCCATGTAGTGTACTTAATCTTTTCCAACCTTTAGGCTTAATGTTTCGCAATGGTTTTATTGATCTCTCCATACTTGATGATTGGTTTAATATTCCCTCCTAATTACCCCATAAAATCCACCTAAAACAAGCTTTGTATACAACTTATGCAATACGATTATCATATTATAGTTTAATCTTTGGGCAAAATATATAACTTTACCAGTCATATACAAACAAGCACATGTATTGCTAAGCCCAAATTTATGATATTATTTATTATATAGAACGCATTAGTAAGCACCTATGATTTAATTATGGAATCCAACCTAGTGGTTTTACTGTTTACTTATAATGCATCAAGCTTTTTATGCCACTATTCACCTAACATCTGCGCATAACCACGTCGTTAACCAAGTTAGAAAGTAGGAAGATTTATGCCCAGTACCACCTTTTTCAATTTACCCATCGAAAAGCGCAATATCATTATCGATGCTGCTATGACGCTATTTATCGAAAATGATTATGACAAGGTCACCATTCGCATGATTGCTTCCCATAGCAGTATTTCTATCGGTAGCTTTTATCAGTATTTTGAGGATAAAGATGATATCTACTTGTTCCTCATTACTCGAGGGGCAAAGAAGGTGTTTGATAAATACCGAGACGCCTACGGTACCATATTTATGAAAAATAAAAATCTCCCTCTTAGTAATTTACTGACCAAGAAAGAGCTCGCCCTCGATAGCACCTGGTATCGTGCGCCCGTCAATGTTATGATTAAGTTCTATTTTGGGGAATTTAGCCGAAACTTGAGCGCTTATATTATGGATGATCTCCTTGAACTAAAGGCATCAGGGAAATTGAAGGACAATGTGGATGTTGAGTTCATCTTTTATCAATATGTCACTTCCATGTTCAATCTACAGATGTATTTTAGAGAGAATAATATTGTGGATGAAGAAAGACGTGTTTCCATTAAGAATACCTACCTTAACGATCTCTTTATCAATGGCATATTGAAGCCAGAGTAAACACGAGAACCCACACAAATAGCAACGGGTAAGGACGCCTCACGTTCAAACTATAGAATCTAAGACATTCCGTCATGAACACAAAGGTTAGTAGGATTATCCCTACTAACCTTTTTTAATCCCATATATATTGGGCGTATACAGACCTAACGCCTATCCAAGCACCCCTAAATTTAAGGTCTGCTATTTGCTCCTGTTGCGCAGTTCTCCAAAAATGTCATTCCACTGTAACCCCTTATGAGTCAATAGGACACTCAGATGATAGAGCAAATCTGCTGTTTCTGAAACAAGTCTCTCATCACTATCATTCTTAGCTGCGATCACGGTTTCGATCGCCTCTTCGCCCACCTTCTGGATGATACGATCGAGCCCTTCGGCAAATAATGAGGCTGTGTAGGAACCCTTCACCATCGTTTGTTGACGATCCTGAATGGTCGCTTGCAACATAGCTAAGGTGTTATAGAGAGCTGGCTCTTTTTCCACAACCTCTGTAAAAAAACACGATCTAGCCCCTGTATGACAAATGTTTCCCGTAGGCTCTGCCTTAATCAGCACCGTATCTTGGTCACAGTCGATATAGACGGACTTGACAAACAATTTATTGCCAGATGTCGCCCCTTTGTGCCACAATTCCTGCCGCGACCGAGAATAGAAGTATACCTCACCTGTTTCTAGGGTTTTCTGATAGGCTTCGGCGTTCTGGTAACCAAGCATGAGGATATCCCCCGTGAGATAGTCTTGAATCACTGCCGGGATTAATGGGTTCTTTTGCCAATTCATCGTCTTACACTTACCCCTCTTTGATATAATTGTTCCTTCAGCTCTGCAATCCCCACTTGGTTATAGTGGAAAATAGAAGCCGCTAAAGCCCCGCTGACCGCCGTTTTCGTAAAGACATCAATGAAATCCTGTTCAGTGCCAGCTCCCCCAGAGGCGATGACGGGCACTTTTAAATGACGGATGGATTGATAGAGTTCGAGATCATAGCCACTCTTTGAGCCGTCGGCGTCGATGCTCGTTATGAGAAACTCCCCTGCACCCAAGTTGGCTGCTTCTTTAACCCAATCCTGCAGTAATAAATCGGTTTGTTTATGACCCCCATTAATATAGACGCGCCAGTTAGCCCCTTCACGTTTAACGTCAATTGCCACCACAACGCATTGCGATCCGAATTTTTCGGCAAGCTCCGTGATTAGTTGTGGGGTTTTGACCGCAGCCGAGTTAATCGAAATTTTATCGGCTCCATTCTTCAGTAATCGATCAACATCACTGACCGATGAGATGCCGCCACCGACGGTTAAGGGGATGAAAACCTGCTTCGCAACTTCGCGCACAACCTCCACCATGGTCTTGCGACTATCATTGGTTGCCGAAATATCTAAAAATACCAACTCGTCCGCCATACTTGCGTTATACTTTTTCGCCTGCTCAATGGGACAACCTGCATCCTGTAAAGACACAAATTGCGTTCCCTTCACCACACGTCCATCCTTAATATCTAGGCACGGGATAATGCGTTTAGTTATCATGGCAATAACCTCCGTAGGCCACATTGTCGCCCAATACCACATCGCCTGTATATAGCGCTTTCCCGACCACAGCCTCGGCAATACCAACTCGGCGCAAGAGAGCAAAATCGCCATTTCTGCTGATGCCGCCAGATGCGATCAAGTTGACCTGGGGATAAAGGACTTTCAACTTTCGATAAAGCGCAACATTAGGTCCTTCACGCATACCATCTTTGGAAATATCCGTGACTAAGAAATGAATGGCTCCCCACTCAATCATGGTCTCCAATAAATCACTGAACCCGTAGTTACTATCAGACTGCCAGCCATTAACGCGCACCTTTTCATCGTCAATATCGAGGGCAATTACGATTCGTTCTGCCTCATTTGCTAGAAGAGCCTTAACCCAGGCCTCTTTATTGGCGGCAGCGGACCCAATGACAATACGCAACACCCCTTGCTCAAGCAAGTCCAGGGCGCGTTCTTTAGACTTGATGCCACCCGCCACTTGTAGTTTTGCGGCGAAGGACGCCACTAGGCGCTTCATCAGGTCACGATTCGTGTTTTCGCCTTTTGATCCATTTAAGTCAACGATATGGATGATTTCAGCACCTTTATTCAACCATTCTTTGACTGTGGTGCTTGGGTCACGCGAATATATCGTTTGATCACTGAATACGCCGCGGCGCAAGCGTACCACGTTGCCATCTAATAAATCAACGGCAGGTATTATTCTCATGATTGACCTCCAAATTTCTTAAGCAATGCCAAACCACAGGCTCCGCTTTTCTCTGGATGGAACTGAACACCAATGACATTTTCTTTTTCAATAATCGCACTGAAGGAATCACCATAGGTCACAATCCCCGTTGTTTCCGCTAGCATGGGCACATAATAGCTGTGCACAAAATAGAAATAACCAGAATTTTCTTTTGAGAAAAGGGTAGATCCCGTTATTTCCACTCGGTTCCACCCCATGTGCGGGATGATTAAGGTTGAAGATTGAAATTTGGCAACACGATGATCAAAGATACCAAGCCCGGTCAGTTTACCCTCATCGCTACCCGTACAGAGCAACTGCATCCCGAGACAAACCCCCATCGTCGGAACGCCAGCTGCGATTGACTTTTCCAACGGGGCTTTTAGTCCACTGTCGAGCAAGCTCTGCATCGCATTGTCAAAAGCACCGACTCCAGGCAGAATTAATTTGTTCACTTGCTCAAAATCGCTTTCACGACTCACAAGGCGTGACTCTAAATTGAGCTTTTGCAAGGCATTCATAACGCTGAAAACATTGCCAACCCCATAATCTATAATCCCAATCATTAGAGAACACC
>CAZVAO010000062.1:0-14063 GCA_964625175.1 uncultured Clostridiaceae bacterium | reverse complement strand
ATCGCCCATCGCCCATCACCCATCACCTATCGCCTTGACTAACAGAAAAAGCTCCCATCCAATCAAGAATAGAAGCTTTTTTGGTTATAATTATGCGATTCTTAACTATTTGCTATTTGATTTGAACTCTCAGTGATTTGAGTTTGGAACTGGCTATAATAGAGGTCAGCGTAGAATCCTTGTAGAGAAAGCAACTCATCATGGGTGCCACGTTCAATGATTTGACCATCATTGACTACTAATATGGTATTTGCTTTGCGAATCGTGCTTAAACGGTGTGCTATCACAAAAGAGGTGCGATCGGCCATCAGCTTTTGCATAGCCTCTTGGATAATCAATTCGGTACGGGTATCAACACTAGAGGTTGCTTCATCTAAGATCAGGATGTCAGGATTCGCTAAGGCTGCACGTGCAATGGTCAGTAATTGGCGCTGTCCTTGGCTGATATTTGTTCCTTCAGAAACGAGTTCCGTGTCATAGCCGTTTAATAGGCGGTGAATGAAGATATCAGCATGTGCTAAACGGGCCGCTTCTTCAACTTCTGCTTCTGTCGCCGTTGGTTTGCCATACATAATAGCCTCACGGACGGTTCCTGAGAATAGGTAGCTGTCCTGTAATACAATGCCAAGCCGTTGACGAAGGCTGTCTTTTTGAATATCACGAATATCCACATCATCAATTTTGATGCTGCCGCTATCAATATCATAATAACGTGTCAGAAGATTAACGATGGTTGTTTTCCCTGCTCCCGTTGGGCCAACCAAGGCAATCATTTCACCCGGTTGGGCTGTCAGGTTAATATTCTTGAGGATAGGTTGACCAGGTGTATAACTGAAGTTGACATCGGTAAATTCAACCTTCCCCTTGATTGGGTTAATGGGCGGAGCATCCGGTTTATCTTTTACATCTGTTTCTTGATCCATGATTTCAAAAACACGTTCTGCACCAGCAAGTGCAGATTGAATTTCATTGAAAAGTGAGGCAATTGAATTCAATGGGCGACTAAATTGACGTGTGTAATTGGTAAAGCTGGCAATAACGCCGATTGTCGCTAAGCCATTGATCGCCATTATACTACCTACACCTACAACGATTGCGTAATTAAGGTTATTGATGACATTCATTAATGGACCCATAATTCCAGCCAATATTCGCGCTTTATAGGAGGCATTGGTTAAGTTCTCATTCGCCTTTTGGAACTCTTCGATCAGCATATCTTCCCGGCAATAAATCTTAACTACTTTTTGTCCGGTAATCGATTCTTCAATCATGCCATTCAGTACCCCAAGATTTTTTTGTTGAAGCGCATAGCCCTTGCGTGTGCGTTTGACGATGGGCTGGATCCCAAAGAGAACGACAGGAAGACTGATTAGCGTAATTAACCCAAGCCGCCAGTTAAGCACGAGCATCATGACGCTGACGCCAATGATGGTAAAGAGGCTTGATGTTAGCTGGGTAAAGCTGGATGTTAGTGTGTTGCTGATATTATCAATGTCATTGGTTAAACGACTCATTAACTCGCCATGAGAATGGGTATCGAAAAATCCAATAGAGAGCGTTTGCAGTTTGGAGAATAAGTCACTGCGCATTTTTCTCAGGGTTCTTTGAGAAACACCAATCATGATAAAGCGTTGAAGCCAAGTCACAAGGGAGGTCAGTATGTACGCCCCTAGCATTAATACAATTAGAGAATTAAACGTTGATTGGTCACGCATGGACAACCCGTCATCAATCGCTTTTCCCATTAGGTACGGCGCTACAACAGAGAGGATTACGAGTAGGATGGTTAATAGGACGACCAGGATTAACGTAAGTTGTTCATGTTTTAAATAGCCCCACAATCGGGATATAGCACCTTGAACATTTTTGGGTTTTTCTACTTTTTTAAAACGACCACCCGCAGGCCCTCGACCTCTTCCCATCATCGTGGGGGAAGGGACCTGGGTCGTTGTTTTCTGCTTTGATTGGGTATTATTGCTATTACTCATTGACAATTCCCTCCTCGCCTAATTGTGAACGATAGATATCACGATAAATAGGGCTATCCCCTAGTAACTCAGCGTGATTACCAATGGCGACGATTTCACCGTCTTCGAGGATCATAATGCGATCGGCGGTGAGTACCGTGCTAACGCGTTGTGCAATGATAAAGCTAGTTGCATTCTGTTGAAGACGCTTGATAGCGTCACGAATGTTAGACTCAGTCATGACATCAACCGCACTCGTGCTATCATCAAGAATCATAATTTTTGGGTCAAGCATGAGGGCACGGGCAATCGAGATGCGTTGCTTTTGCCCCCCTGAAAAATTCACACCTCTTTGTTCAACATTGGTTTGGTAACCTTCAGGCATATCCATAATAAAGTCATGGGCCTGCGCCGCTTTAGCAACTTCAATGACTTCATCGATCGTTGCATCAGGTCGCCCATATCGAATATTATCCATAATCGTACCCGAGAATAACGTGGATTGTTGAAGCACCATTCCGATCGATTTGCGCAACGCCGTCATATCGATATCGCGCACATCGACACCATCAATGCGAACGCTACCCTTAGTGGCTTCATAAAGACGTGGGATTAATTGTACGAGGGTGGATTTACCTGATCCAGTTGCACCCATAATGGCAATGGTTTCGCCAGGTTGTGCTGTGAAGTTAATGTTTTTTAATACGGGATCAGCTGTTGAGTCTGCATAGTTAAACGAAACATTATTGAAAGTCACTTCACCAACCATGGGGTCAAGGACCTGCGGATTCGCTTTGTTTTGGATGTCGGGTTCCGTTTCAAGCACCTCAAATAAGCGCTTTGTCGAGGCGCCTGCTCTTGAAAAACGGGTTAATACCATATTAACCATCATTAAGGAGAATAATAACCGACTGAGGTAGTTAATAAATGCTAAAATTTGGCCAACTGCAATGGTGTCAGCAAAAATACCTTTCCCACCGAACCATAGAACGGCAACAATCCCAAGATTAATGACCAACATCATCAAAGGCATGATGCTATTCATTAAGCGCGCACCCAGTATGGTTACGCTAGTCAAATCCTCATTTGCTTTGCCAAATCGGTTTTTTTCATGATCGGAGCGAACAAATGCCTTTACGACGCGCATGCCCGCTAAGTTCTCTTGAAGAACAGTATTGACGCGATCAATTTTCTCTTGTAAGACGGTGTATATGGGGAAAGACTTGCGAATTAGGTAGAAAATAATAAACATGAGAATCGGAGTAATCACAAAAATAATCCAACTTAATGATGGTGCCGTTATGACAGCCATAAAGATGCTGCCAATCAACATAAGGGGAGCCCGTACCATCATGCGCAATAACATTCCGAGTGTGTCCTGCACCTGTGTAACATCATTTGTTAAACGGGTAATAATCGATCCTGTCTCGAGCTTGTCGATATTGCCAAAAGACAATGTTTGCACCTTGGTAAAGACCGCTTGCCTTAAATCGCGACCAAACTTTAGAGAGGCGTAGTGTGATAACACGGAACAGCCATAACCAAAGACGAAACCACCCAGTGATAATCCCAGCATGAGTATGGCGGTCTGGGTGACATAGGCTAAATCACTATTGGCAACCCCAATATCAATCATCCGTTGCATCAGGGCGGGCTGATAGAGCGATATGATGACTTCGCCCATCATTAATAAGGGAGCTAAAAATGTAGGGAGCCAGTATGGTTTGATGTATTTCCATAGACGGCTAAAATAATTTGTCATAAAAATCCTCCAAATCTACTATAGGTAGCAGTTTGTTCCTTGTTGTTCAAAATATTCATCAATTAATAATTAGACAGCTAACAATATAATACATATGTGAAAGGTGAATGTCAATCATTACTTGTCAAAAAATACAAGATAAATCATGAATGCTTAAGTAGATCGAATAAATGATAATTTGCGCTCGCTTTTCATTTTGACCTAGCAATGTGATAGAATAACAATGTTGTAACTGAGTGTTAAGGGAGTTATATCGATGATTAAGAAATTATTGAGCCTATTTATATTGGTCAGTTTGTTAATGACGGGTTGTATCGCAAGTCAGGAAGATGTTTTTAGTCGCAATATTGGGTTATTGCAGGAAGCAAACCCCTACCTGCGGAAACAAGCCGTGGCTGCATTGGGGGCCCTTCTTGAAGAGCGCGTGATTTTGCCGATTACTGAAATGTTATCCGACGCAGACCTAGGCGTCGTAAGTCAAGCAGAGGTTGAATTAAGCAAATTGCGTGAAAAGGGACTTTCTGTTGATGAAAGGATCCTGCAAGAGATTGGGAAAAGAACGTTTGATGATCGCATGTCAATGGTTAAATATTTAATAAAAATGGATCTTATGGGGACTGACTGGCAGGAACAACTGTGGGTTACCTTGTGCGAGGTCAATGCTATTGCGAATTACCGTGAATTGGTAGTTTTCCTATACACTAAAGAAGGCTCAACTTTAAAGCGTGAATTAATGGAGATGTTGGAAGGAGAGAATCATAAGTTAGCGAGTGATGTGCTCTTGCTTCTTGATGGAGCTGGTTACCGGCCATCGGTTGTGTTTATTAATGACTTGATTGCCCAAGGGGCCCTCTTAAATGATGTCAGTGGCACTTTGTTAGCAAGATATGCCAGTCGGGAGTCTTTTATCATCGGCAACAATCCCCATGATCAATTGCTTATTCAGGTTGAGGATGGTGAGATCTTAATTTCAGACCATAGTGATGCGAGTCAGGAACGCTGCCAAAAGGGCGACGAACTCTGGCAGACGACTTCAGCTAAGTTACATTGGGCAATGCGTTTGGCCTTATTAAACAGTTTAGATCTCTATCCAACGATTCAGGATGTTTATGAAAAACTGTGGACTGGTGATGAGGATTTCTTCTATACATTATTTCAGCGAGAATTATCAGAGTTCCAATCAGAGCCCACAATTGTTGAAGAAATTGTTCAGTTTATGGCTAATGAGGAGACAATCCGGCAAAAGCTACGCACCGAGATTAATCCCTCAGCGGCTATTGACGGTTGGTTAGACGAGAACGAGACGAGAACAGAGGAACAGAATAGTAAAAAAGTATTAGTGATTGATCAAAATAAAGAGTTAATCGACGCTTATCATTGGCGCCTGCCTCAAGAATATCGTGTCGTCAGCACAGCGGATACGCGCTACTTGTTGGTTGTTTCCGTTGAGGATCGCGTGATGATTTTGACAGATATGATGTTTAAGGAACGGCTGCTTGACGTCAGTATTACTGAAGACAGCGATTTTACAAAGTTGCTGGAGGATGTTATAGCGGCCATCACAATTGAATAAATAATAGAAAACCGAACCTCTTCTATAGGAGGTTCGGTTTTAGTTAAGAGATGGTTCCCTTTATTTGGGTTGAGGGGGTGCCAAAACGAGAACAGGTGCGAATTCATTTATATTCTCTTTGGTGATCAGGACATTATTTGTAGCTGTCAGGGTATGCTGAGGATTATGCTCTAGAAAATCTGTAACAGGTCGCAGATTAATTTCTAGAGTTGGTGTTTTAAAATGCATGGGAATCGTTAGTTTTGGCTTTAACTGAGTGACCACTTTTGCTGCCTCCGCACCATCCAGGGTATAAACACTCCCCACGGGAATCAGCAAAATGTCAAGCTTGCCAATTGCAGCGATCTGCTCAGGAGAAAGCGTATGGCCTAGGTCACCACAGTGGGCAAATCGTAATCCATCCGTTTCTCCTATGAAAATAATATTTGGGCCACGTTGAGCACCTTGTTCATTGTCGTGATAGGAGGCAATACCGCTAATTGTATAACCGAATAAAGCCTCGCGTTCAAGTGTTTGTTTGATGTAGGGCGACCCGATTAATTGTTCGGTCGCATTATGATCATGATGCCCATGACTGATGGTCACAACATCAGCCTTGACATGTGGTGCCGGATAACCTATTGCCGGGTTAAAAGGATCGCATACTAATCTTTGACCTTGTTTGTTCTCAAATAAAAAGCAGGATTGACCTAACCAAGTGATTTTCATAGAATGACTCCTTTCTTACAGTAAAAAAAGCTATACCCTGGGGTATAGCTAGAAATAGGCATTCGCAATGAAGGCTTAAAAGCTAGATTAACCCCAGTAAAAAGACAAGCTGTTTTACCAAGCTTAATGGTTAATTCGCTTTTAAACAGGAAAATCCTCTTCGTCTTCTTCAGGATCCTCTTCAAGATCATCCTCAAAAACCAACTCGCTTTTGAGTAAATCATTGTTAACCAGTTCAGTTTTAAGTAAATCATCATCAATAATTTCTGGGTCGACGGCATCTTCATCTATGGTCGAATCCTCTTCAAAAGGGACGAGAAGCTCTGATTCATCATCCATGCTGTCGTCGTCATCATCTGCAAGAGCTAATTTATAATCTTTTCTCAGTGGCAGATAATTATCTTCCATTAAATCATACTCATCATCTGTACGGCTAAGACGGTATTGAACCTGGCTTTTGAGTGCCCACAGATTTTGCGGGGTGAAGACAAAGCGCCCATCTAAATTTAACTCAGTATGGAGCGTACTCAAAGAGATATTGACCTGGTGATCGGTAAATTGATCAATTTGGTTTTTCAACTCTTTTAAACCCATGGGTTGACCGTTTTGTTTAATAATCCCGTGTGCTGTATTGGGGATGTCCCAGCGCTTTTTGCGGCGTGATTTAGGTTCTTGTGAATTCATAACAGTCCTCCGAATTTGATTTGCCAACTGGCTTTGAGATGTATAGGAATAAAATTGAACTGAAAAATTAATTATAATTGATTAATGTAAGAAAATGATGCTGTAACAATTCAATGTCTGGGTGTACATAATATTTTTCGTTACAATTCTGCCATAAAAGATACTTAAAAGTCAATTGCTCAAATGTAAAAAATTGACGTAAAAGCGGGGCAAAAGACAAGCTTTGCCAGGTAGCCCGCAATAGCAAGGGATATTCCAATAGTCTAAAGATGATTTCAGAATGCAGGGATGGGGGATTTGACAACTTAGGATGCTGCTTAAATAGACCGGTCAAGTAATCGGTGAGATAGAGGGGATTACTATAATGGAGACGATGGTCCAGCGCCCGAAGTGTGATGGGTTCGCCTAAGCCTACGCGTAACATAATCAGCTGGCGGGTAGGAAGACTGAAGTGTTCGATATCATCAACAATTTCTCCAATAGCTGTTTGACAATTGTGTTCGCTGCATTTTAGTTGAAGATTTGGTCCCCTTGGACGGGTTTCTAGTTGAAGCGTTCGTCCCATTAAAATGGATAAATTTCGATAAGCCGCAAGCCATGTTTCTAATCGCAAGTTCTGAGCTAGTGACAAGGCAGCTGCAGCAGGAATTTCTAGCCGTAGGGGTGTCGTCTGCGATTGAGGTTGGAGCCAACGGTACAACGCTTCGAGTAGTTGAAGGCTATAGGGTTTTGCGATTTGGAAGTTCAAGTATCCATTTGATGTGGTGATGGTTTCATACTTGGGGAGCATCTCTCCGAGCTCCGCAGTTAATTGGTCTGCTAAGGCCACAGGGTCTAACGAGTGCCGCGCGGCGAGCTGAAAAACCTTGGGGCTAGTGAGTGTGCCTGTAGCGGAATCATAACGCATTTGCCAACGCTGTGGTTTTTCTAGTATGATGGGGTTAACACCGATACGCTTAGCTGCTGAAGTTAGTCTTTGCTCTGTTTCTTTAATGAGGTTGCTAAGGGGATCAAGCATTAGGTCACCACCATTCTAACGATTAAAATCGTTTTGTTTGTGAAATAATAGATATATTATTGAAGCATTTGTATTGTCTATTATACTCAGTTGCGGCTCTCTGTAAAGGGGGGCAGGAATCAAGTGTAAAATAGCGAATAGCTATTCGATGAATAACAGGAGGTTAGACTATGAAATTTGATCAAATACCCCGAGTCCAATTGGCTTTTTCACCGACTCCGCTGCAAAAGTTGGAGCGCTTGGCAAAGGCCATTAACGTAGAGAATCTATATATAAAGCGCGATGACCAGACGGGACTAGCATTGGGGGGTAATAAAGCACGTAAACTGGAGTTTTTGATGGCGGAAGCACTTGAACAGAAGGCGGACGTTGTGCTCACTGTAGGCGGACCGCAATCGAACCACTGTCGCATGACCGCTGCCGCCGCACGCGCCTGTGGTATGGATGCAACATTGATTTTTAGTGGTGATGAAATAAAAACCGTGCAAGGCAATATGGTGTTAGACCAGCTTTTGGGTGCTAACTGGGTTTTTGCAGGCGACATGGATCGTGATGTAAAGATGGAAGAGGTGGCGGAAGCATATCGTAAGCAAGGACGTAAGCCGTATATAGTGCCGCTTGGTGGCTCAAATGTCTTAGGCGCCATGGGTTATGTACAGGCGGGTTTGGAAATAGCAGAGCAATGTAAAGCCGAGAATATTGATCCAGATTATATCTTTATAGCAACAGGGTCAGGTGGAACGCAAGCCGGACTGATGATGGGCACCTATATGGGCGGGCTGAGGGCTAAGATTATCGGCATCAGTGTTTCAGGGCCTCAGGCGGATATTACAGCACGAGTAGAGACGTTAATTGCTGAATTGGGTGAATACTTAGAAATAGATACGACAAAAATCCATCCAGTTGCGGTATACGATGAGTTTGTGGGAGATGGTTATGGTCGTCCAACGGAGTTATCGCAAAAAGCTTTGGAATATTGTGCGACCTTAGAGGGTATTATCATCGACCCTGTTTACACGGCGAAGGGTTTATCTGGCTTATTGGGTATGCTAGAGGACGGTCGTGTTAGCCAAGACAGCACCACAATGTTTTTGCATACAGGTGGGGCCCCCGCGCTCTTTGCGGAAACCGATTTATATTGGAAACCGCATTTTGACATTAGCAAGTAAGATAAGGAGGAGTCGATGATGAAGCATTTACTGCTCAAACATTACGTTTTGTTGGGAAGTATGATGCTGATCAGCGTGTTTATTATTTATTTGACTTTCGGCAGTTTAGAAGGACCTTACATCTTTATATAATCAATAAGCAGGTCCCTTGAAAATGAAGAGGCCTGCTTTTTTAGGTGTTGGAATAAAGTTGCTCATTAGATCCGTTTAAAAGAAATGGGTAAATTTAAGATTTGAAAACGTACCCGAAACACCGGGGACGGTTCTGGCTGTTGCAAAAGCGAAACACCAGGGACAGGTATTCGTTAATATTGATTAGGCGTTTAGCAAAAAGTTATCCTTGAAGCTCCTGTTCATAATCACAGGGTAGCTCGACTATAAAACGCGTATACTCGCCCTCCTCAGATTCTACCCAAATGGATCCATGGTGGTCCTTGATAATGCCCTGGCTGATATATAGACCCAGCCCCGTTCCTTGTGATCGACCCTTGGTGGTGAAGAAAGGCTCAAAAATATTCTCCATAATGTCTTGCGAGATGCCACCTCCAAAATCTTCGACCAAACAGCGAATGCCCTCTTGTCCATTCATATTTAATGACCTACATCGGATGTTAATCTTTTTATTCACGTGGTATTGGGGATATCTCTCATTCAAGGCATCTCGGGCATTGGTCACTAAATTCATGATTACCTGCTCAATCTGCTGGCTTCTGCACTTAATCTGTGGTAAGTCATCCGCAAGATCAATCGTTAGTTCAATTTGATCGTGCCGTAAAACAGTCTTAATCAACGATAGCGTTTTCAGAATGATTTCCTCGGGGCTGGCATAAAGATAGTCTTCATGGTTTTGTCGAGAGAACTCCAAGAGATTTTTGACAATGACAGAGACACGTTTCGTTTCACGAATGATTTCCTTCGCATAGTCTTCTATACTTGGATTTTGTGACTCTGAATCGAGTATGATTTGGCCATAGTTTAATATGCCATTAATCGGATTATTGATTTCATGGGCTACTCCACTTGCCAAGGTGCCGATTGACTCTAAACGCTGCTGACTTCTTAATTGTGCATCAAACGCCTTTCTTTCTTCCTCGATTAATTTTTGTTCGGTTATATCAACACCAACGACTTGAACACCGAGCACCTCGCCATCCTCACTCATGATGCGACTATAGGTACTCGAAAACCACTTTTTCCCAGTAGGTAATTCAGCAAGAATTTCATATTGGTGTGGTTCATCACATATTAGAGCCCTTTTAATGCGACCCATGATTTCATTCGCATAGTTATTTGGATATATTTCGTATATAGACTTGCCAATAAAATCTGAAGGCGTGCCACCCAAATCCTGTGCGGCTCTTATGTTTTGCGATATTATGGTGCCATCCGCTGTATAGTACAGTGTTGCTAATCCAGAATTCTCAAATAATGACTGATAAAGTCCTTCACTTTCTTGCAAGGCTTTCTTTTGCTCAGTAATATCACTTGTGGTAATATAGGCGCCAACTATTTCACCATCTGCGCCGACAAACTTACTATAGACGCTCGAAAACCACCGGGCTCCGTTAGGTGTTTGCATGAGATTCTCATATCGCTGAGGTTCGATTTGAGTTGCAGTGTTAAGAATCCGTTTCATGGCGCGATCGGCCGTTTCTTTTGGATGAATCTCATATATGGATTTCCCAATGTAATCTTTGGGATCCCCGCCAAAAATCAAATTGGCAGCTTGCTTATTTATGTATCCTAAAGTACCATCAAGTTTGTAATAGCCCATCGCTAACCCAGAATTTTCAAATAAGGCCTTATAATGCGCTTCACGCGCTTTCATTGCTCTTTCGTCTAATATTTGGTCTGTAATATCCTTAACAAACCCAGCATAATAATTTTCAGATATGCAAAAAACATGGGCTTTTACGATATGATGGGCGCCATCCTTGGTGATTATATTAAGGACAATATCGGTTGGCAACAAAATCTTTAGTCGGTTGAATTGATCTTTTATAATTGTCTTGTCGTTACTCCGCATTAAATCAGATAAATTCATACTAACCAGTTCAGACGCTGTATATCCAGTGATTGCACAGGCTGCCTCATTTACCTCTATGAAATTGCCGTTCTCATTGACAGTATAAACACCAAGCGGTGAATTATGAAAGATTTCTTTGTAGTGGCCGATTTTCATTTTATGCTCCTTACTTAAATGATCAATGAATTTCATGGGGTTCAATTTAATCCTGGCATTATTTATTTGCCCCAATTCAATTGTTAGAGTTTGTTTGAAAATAGTTATGGAAACATGTGAAGTATGACCCTATTATAGCATAATCAAAAATCCAGAGTTAATACTTATTATTTGGATTACAAATTTATTAGGTGAAGGATTATGCCCGCTTAACCATTGATAACAGTCAGTAACACGCCTAATCAAAATATACAAAGATTCTAGTAATCGTTCTATTCTTTGAATTACTTTGCCCATAGCCAGAAGCACCATCGGCTATTCAGCAATGACTTCTGTTTAGTCTTGAGATCACGCTTTCTGTAAGATTGTGACCTCATAAGAAAAAGGCTGTCGCACCAATCTCTCAGTGCAACAGCCCACAATAATAGGCATCAAGAATTATTATATAAGTGTAAGAATGGCAAGCACTAAAATTTCAGCGCCCAGCCATCTTTCCACTAAAAGCCGACCTAAACCTCATCGAGGTAGATAATTTCTGCGTCGAATGTTGAGCCTTCAATCGTGAGGAGTGCGACCGATGCTCCGCGCTCTACCTTGGGCACGCCCGTTGATCCTGGGTTAAGGAACCACACGCCGTCGGGCTGTTGCTCCCAGACGGGAAGATGGGTGTGTCCGCCGATAACAATGTCGGCATCTTTGAACCAAGCACAAGATCGTACGGTGCCATCTGGTGTCGAATGGCCGTGATGGCCGTGGGCTAATCCAATGGTGAGCCCTTGGGCATAGACGGTGCGTTGATAACCGAGCTCATGAGCCAATTCTGCGCTGTCACCATTCCCTGCTACGGCTACGACGGGGGCAATAGTGCTCAGCTGCTTAAGGGTCTCCACAGAAAAAATATCGCCTGCATGCATGATTAAATCAACATCTTTAAAAACTTGAAATATAGCCTCTTGTAATTGGAATACAGACGCCTGTAAACACTCACCTTTGGTCACATGTGTATCAGAAATAACACCTATTAACATTTTAGATATCCCCCTTGTGTGTTGTCTAATCCATTTTAACATAAATAAATGGTGTTCTGGGTATAATTTAGGTCGGCAGATGGATGAAACCCTTAGATTTCGATTCAGAGCGTGGAGAAGTGGCCCCGGGCCTGTTTCTTGTATTCATATCTTTATTCTGGTATTCTTTGATATACGATTAATTATAGGGAAAGGGGTGGTTGTGTCATGAAAAGGATTGGCCGTTGGATGTTGCTGATCATAGGATTTGCGGCGCTTTTTGCGACTATTTTTGCAGGCATTACGTTTGCATATTATTTTACGCGCCAACTTCCTCCACCAACAATCCCAATTTCGAGCGAAATATATGATGACCAAGGGAATATGGTAACGACCTTGGGTTCGATTAAACGATTTGAAGTAGATATTAACCAGATCCCCACCGATTTGCAGCATGCGATTGTAGCGATTGAAGATCATCGGTTCTATGAGCACCGTGGGGTGGATTTGTTGGGGATTGCCCGAGCGGTTTTCACTAATTTTAAGAATATGACACTCTACGGTCCAGGCGGTAGTACGATTACCCAACAAATGGCGCGCAATTCATATGAATTCTTGGGACAAGAAAAGAAGTACTCGCGCAAGATTATCGAGGCAATCACTTCTGTTAAACTTGAGACAATCTATACGAAAGATGAAATTCTAGAGTTTTACTGCAACGTCATTTACATGGGGCATGGGGTGTACGGTGTCGAGTCAGCCGCCCAGCTCTATTTTGGCAAAACGGTCAGTGAACTGACTTTGAGCGAGTCTGCGACAATCGCCGGAATCATTAGGAGTCCAGGAAATTACTCCCCTTATGTATCCTTGGACCGCGCAACGACGCGCAGGGATATTGTTCTCAACAGGATGACCGAATTGGGCTTCCTGACCGAAGAAGAAATGATTGCCGCTAAGGCACAAGCGATTGTTGTTGCGGGGAATAATCAGACAGGCAAAAATATTGACCATTTTCGCAACGCTGTCCTAGAATACCTAACAAACGAATTCTCTGATCTCCAAAATAGCGAGGAATTTAATGAGCTGATGCGTAGTGGGGGATTAAAGATTTATACGACGATGAATACGATGATGCAGGAAGCAGCAGAGAGTGCAGTGGAACAGTGGGATGCTCAAGATACGAATGCTGGATTGGAAACGGCCCTAGTCGCAATTGATCCCCAAAATGGTGAAATTAAAGCGATGGTGGGTAGCCGAGATTTACAACAAAGCACGTGGAATCGCGTTTTTGCAGAACGTCCAGCGGGCTCAACATTCAAACCGTTTCTCTATGCCGCTGCGCTCGAGAGTCAGTCATATACCGCCGCCAGCATCTTACATAGTGCACCAACCCAGTTTGATATCCAAGGTCAATCCCCGTATGAACCTTCTGAATTGCATGCAGATACTTATTTCGGGGCGATCACCATGCGCACGGCCTTGGCTAAATCGAGTAACATTGCAGCTATCGAACTCAATTATCTGATGAGTGCAGACCCCTTTAGGGGGCCTTGGTCTACGGCTATGATAGAAATGGCTCACCGCCTTGGTATCGAGTCAGAACTTGATCCCGTCTTAAGCCTCCCACTTGGGGTAAGTCCAGTCACACCTTTAGAAATGGCAAATGCCTATGCCACTTTTGCTAGTGGTGGTTACCGCAATAATCCCTATTATATTCGCAAGATCGAGGATAAGTACGGCAATATATTAATCGAAAACACACCTTCACGGGAACGTGTAATTGGTGAGGATGTTGCTTGGTTAATGACAGACCTGCTGAAGTCTGTTTTAGCTGAGGGTGGTACGGCGTCTTATCTTGCACAACCGATTGGTCGCCCTGCAGCAGCTAAAACCGGCACGAGCGAAGGTAAGCACGATGGGTGGTTTGTTGGCTACACACCAGATTTAGCCTGTGCAGTATGGGCAGGATCCGATGATAATAGTCAAAGTGTAG
>CAZVAO010000061.1:9521-14123 GCA_964625175.1 uncultured Clostridiaceae bacterium | reverse complement strand
GATAGGCGATAGGCGATAGTTGTAGGGATCTGTCTCGAGCCTACCTTTTCATTGCAATATCCATATCTGGCACACCTGATCCTCGAACGCTAACCCCCATCTAAAAAGGGCCGCACACTGGAGAATTAATCCCCTAATGCGCAGCCCCACAGTATCTAATTATACAAACCTAAAGGTTAAAACTGGTCCTCAATTGATTTGGTCATTGCACTAATCGTATCCCCAGTATGTTTTGTCTCTTTATTCTCAACGAGCATAATCCAACACGGCTCCTGAGCGACAGGTTGGTGGCACGTTCCCTTCGGAACAACAAAATAGCCGCCCTCCTCTAATAACACCTGATCATCTGGCAGATTAATCGTAAGCTGCCCTTTGACAACATAGAAAAACTCATCCTCATGCTCATGCGTATGCCAGACACAATCCCCCTGCAATTTGGCAACCTTAACATAAACGCTATTAACAGATGCAATAATTTTAGGTGACCAGAACTCATCAATCTCTTTAAAAGCATTAAACACATTGTTCATCATTACACCTTACCTTTGCTTGATAAAGTTGACGATCGCTTCAGTCGTACGCACTTGCTGTTCTTCTCGACTAATTGTGGCCTGACCATCACCATCTTGCTCACCGTAGTTGCCAAAATAAGCATGGTTGCCCCCTTCGAATCGGACCTTATTCTCTACGTTCTCTAATTTCGTTAAATCCAAACCCTCGTCTTCGCTCCCATAGATCACAATCGTTGGGAGTTGAGAATCGTTCACAGGGTAGGCCCCCATCAGGATTAGTCCTGCAAGTTTCTCGCTATTCTTGCCAACATAGGTGCTTGCCATAGCGCCCCCAAGGGAATGTCCCCCTAGATACCATTGATCAATCTCTGGGAACAAATCATACACTTGATTAGCTGCATTGATATCAAACACAGCCAAATTGAATGGCATTTCCAGGAGCACGCACATTATTCCTTGTTGGGCAAGACGTTCCAGTAGAGGCGCATAGGCAATTGCCTCAACCTTACCTCCTGGGTAGAAAATAAAACCTGCATCTAGGCTTGTTACATCGTCAGGATAGAAAACAGTGACTCCCTCCTTCTGCTGCACAATCTGATCATTGCTCGCTACCATCGTCAGAACAGACGGATCTGCCCGATAATAGTCTAGGGTATACACATAAAATGCTCCAAACGTAATGATGATCATGACAACCATTACCAATAATAACTTCTTAGCCCTTTTGAATTTCATATATTATCCCACCTTATTGCTGCTAATGTATTATGAATGCAGTGTATCATAAACCTACTCCAGTACAAAGTAAAACCTACTTTGAACCCTTATCAAATTAAGATTTACTAGGTATGCTAATCTAAAACAACATGCTCCAAAGGTGCACCTGCAAAAAAACTTGAGAAGACTTCAGAGAACAGCAATCCTATTTGTTATAGCTGGTTAAAAATGCTATAATTCATTCATATAATTGACTGTGGAGGTATCCTATGAAGAAACTATTAACTGAATTCAAAGAGTTTATCAGCAAGGGCAGTATTATCGATTTAGCTGTTGCTTTCATCATCGGCGGGGCATTCCGTTCAATCATCTCATCTTTTGTTGCTGATGTCCTGATGCCAGTCATTTCACTTTTACTTGGTAGCATTAATGTCAAAGAGCTCAAGATTGTTTTAACGGCTGCGAGTGGAGATATTCCCGAACTGGCTATCCGCTATGGGGTATTCATTCAAGGGATCATCGATTTTATCATCATTGCCTTCGTGTTATTCCTGATTATCAAGGCCGTCAATAGGGCCAAACGCAAAAAAGAAGAAGTCACAGTAGAGGTCGCTGAAGAGCCCAAAACACCCGATGACATCCTATTACTCACTGAGATTCGCGACTTACTAAAGAAAGAATAAGACAGCCTCTCTCTAATCCTCTGAAATGGTCAGAGAATATTCATATGAATGGTATTTAAGCAAAAAGGGAATGCTCACAGAGCGTTCCCTTGTTTGATACCTTAATTACTTTCTTCGAGTCTTGACTTGGTGCAACGCCTCACCATCTAGCCCAAGCACGGCCTCATAAAATGCCTCACTAAGCGTTGGATGCGCATGAACCGTATGCTTTAAGTGTGAAATATCGAGCTTGTTCTGGATAGCTAAGACAGCCTCGTGAATCAAGTCTGATGCATGGGGCCCCAGAATATGTACGCCAATAAGCCTATTGGTTTGTTTATCGGCAATGACTTTAACAAACCCTTCTTCATCGCCAAGCGTCATAGCCTTGCCATTTGCTCCAAACATAAACCGACTCACTTTATAGTCAATTCCCTGCTCTTTTACCTGCTCCTCAGATAATCCAGCAATCGCGATTTCCGGTGATACAAAAATACAGGCGGGAACAATCATATCGGTTGCATCATCACTATTTCCTAAAATATGTTCAACTGCAATGATCCCCTGATGTGAGGCGGCATGCGCTAACATATTAATCCCGTTAACATCGCCGATTGCATAAACATGATCAATATTCGTTGCAAAATATGTATTGACCTTTATCCCATGTCTGTCAAATTCGATGCCCGCATTCCCCAGATTGAGATGGCTAACATTCGGCCTACGTCCTACAGATACCAATACCTTATCCGCATAAATCTGCTGTTCACCTTTTTTGCCCTCAACGGTAACTTCACAACCCTGATCTTTTTCTGCGACTCGTTTAGCCATTGTAGCGACCTGAATCTCAATACCCATTTTCTTTGCGATGGATTGATAGCGCTTCGCAACGGCCTTATCGACATTGCTTAGTATATAGGGCATCGCTTCAATGACCGTGACGTTAGAACCAAAAGCATTATAGATATTGGCAAATTCCATACCGATTACGCCACCACCAATAATAACCAAATGATCAGGGATTTCTGAAAATTCCAGCGCATCCTTAGAAGTCATGACATTGGGATGATCAATTCCTGGAATGGGCGGTATTGTTGGTGAAGATCCAGTAGCAATAATAATATAGTCTGCAGAAATCTGTTTACTCGTGTGATCGGCGTAAACCACCTCTACCGTATGTGGATCAATTAAAGACCCGCTTCCCGCAATAACTTCCACACCATAAGATTCCAGTATACTGGCAATCCCCATTTTCAGTTTGTTGATAATATGATTCTTGCGCAGATTGATTTTAGCCAGATCAAAGGAATAGCCTGCTACAGAAATGCCAAAATCTTCAGAATGTTTCATCGTATGAAGTATTTCGGCATTGTGATATAAGGCCTTCGTTGGGATACACCCCCAATTTAAGCAAGTTCCACCTAGCTCAGCTTTTTCAATAACAGTGACTTCTGCACCTAATTGAGCGGCCCGGATTGCGGCAATATAACCGCCCGGGCCCCCACCAATAAATACTAATTTTTTACTCATATCTCGCGAATCCTTAGAGCTCTGGCTGCCAGCGCAGAATCAGTTGGCGTGCTGCCTTGACCTCATCAAGTCTTCGCACAGGTGTATTATGTGGTGCCGTTTTGAGAAGATCCGGATCAGATACGGCTTCTTCAGCAATTTGGATCATCGCCTGAATAAAGGCATCAATTGTCTCCTTGCTCTCCGTCTCAGTTGGTTCAATCATCAATGCGCTTTCGATGATCAACGGGAAGTAGATTGTCGGTGGATGATACCCTAAATCTGTTAATCGTTTCGCTACATCGAGGGTTGTCACATGGTGCTCGTTTTCAATTAACTCAGATAGGACGAATTCGTGCTTGCAGATTTCATCAATTGGCAGTTTATAGTACTTCTTCAGAGCGTCTTTAATATAATTTGCATTCAAAACAGCAAGTTCACTGGCTCGCTTAAGTCCATCGCTTCCCATAGTCAGAATATAGGCATAGGCCCGAACCATCACACCAAAGTTGCCGTAGAAATTCTTAATTGCACCAATTGAATCTTCTCCTGCGACACTTAGGGTATAGTGATCCCCCTGTTTGAGCACGCGCGGTGCTGGCAAAAATTTAACCAAAGATTCAACGACACCTACAGGACCACTCCCTGGCCCGCCACCGCCATGCGGGGTACTAAATGTTTTATGAAGATTGTAATGAAGAATATCAAACCCCATGTCACCAGGCCTTGTGATGCCCATATTGGCATTCATGTTAGCGCCATCGTAGTAGAGCAAACCACCAGCATCATGCACCATTTTAGCGATTTCGACAATATCGCTTTCGAAAAGACCGAGCGTATTGGGATTCGTCAGCATCAAGCCAGCAATATCATCATCGATTGCAGCCTTCAATTCAGCTAAATCAACGATTCCTTTGCTGTTGGATTTGATTTCAATCGCTTCATAGCCCGCCATCGTAGCAGAAGCGGGATTCGTTCCATGGGCAGAGTCTGGAATAATGATTTTGTTACGATGACCTTCTCCATTTTTCTCATGATAGGCTTTAATAATCATCAGCCCTGTCAGCTCGCCCTGAGAACCTGCGGATGGTTGCAATGTAACCGCAGACATCCCGGCTAATTCAGCGAGAGCTTCTTGTAAATTATACATTAACTTTAATGCACCCTGAACGGTATCAATCGGCTGCAAAGGATGTAATGAA
>CAZVAO010000061.1:0-9421 GCA_964625175.1 uncultured Clostridiaceae bacterium | reverse complement strand
GTCGGTTTAGATACTTCAAATATCAACTTATTATAGTTAACCATTATATGCCCTCCATTTCAGCTACCAACTGATCAATCTCAGTTTTGGTTCGCTTCTCTGTCACACACAGCAAAACGGTGTCTTGATACTGCTCATAGTCGTTCCCTAGGTTATAACCACCTAAAATACCTTTTTTCAATAACTTAGCGTTCATATCGTCGACAGCGACGGAAGATTTAATGGCAAACTCCTTGAAAAATGGCTGGTTAAATGCCAATGAATAGTGATTCGACTTTGCAATCTCAGTGGCCGCATAATGGGCTTTCTTAACACACTGTTCCGCGACCTCTTTAAGGCCTTGCTTACCCATCGTTACAAGATAAATCGCTGCCATCAAAGCATTAAGCCCTTGATTCGATGTGATATTGGAAGTCGCCCGTTCGCGTCGGATATGTTGCTCTCTTGCCTGTAAGGTCAGTACGAATCCCCGCTTACCATCGACATCATTCGTTTCACCAACGATTCTTCCTGGTAACTTACGTGTGAGTTTCTTGGTTGCCGCAATGAATCCCAAGTAAGGTCCGCCAAATGAAAGCGAATTGCCGAGAGCCTGTCCTTCCCCTACAGCAATATCTGCACCTAATTCCCCAGGGCTCTTCAGAATGGCCAAGGAAATCGGATCTGTACTCATAATCAGTAATCCCTTGTATTGGTGGGCTATCGGTTCCATTTTTGCAACATCTTCAATAATCCCGAAGAAATTGGGACTTTGAATAATTACGGCTGCCGTTTCTTGATCAACGGCTTCCTGCAATTTGGTTATATCTGTTACGCCTTCATTTTCAGGCACTACAATAAGGTTGAGCCCCTTAAATCTCAAATAGGTCTGCAATACTTTTCGGGTATTCGGGTTAACTGTCTCCGATACAACGACATTGTTCTTGCGCGTACTACTACAGGCCATGAAAGCCGCTTCAGCACAGGCTGTTGCCCCATCATAAAGTGAAGCATTTGATGCATCCAAACCCGTTAACTCACAAATCATTGTCTGATACTCGAAAATAACCTGTAATGTGCCCTGACTAACTTCAGGCTGATACGGCGTGTAGGCTGTATAGAATTCTGAACGGCCTGCCAAATGCCCAACGACGCTAGGGATATAGTGGTCATAGGCGCCAGCACCTAAGAAATTGACCAATTGATCAGCCCCTACATTCATCTGTGCTAAATCATTAAATATTCTACGAACCTCTAATTCGGATTTGTGTTCAGCAAAATCCAACGCTCTACTCAGTCGCACATTTGCGGGAATATCGCTAAATAATTGGGCTACAGAGTCAACCCCAATGACCTCCAGCATCTGCTTAATATCTTCCTCGGTGTGAGGTAAATATGGATACACGTTACCATCTCCATTTCTTTAATAGTTCACCCAAGCCACTTCAAACAAAGCGAACTATTCGAGTTCACTACAAAATTGCTGATAGGCCTCTGGACTCATCAATGCTTTTAACTCGTCTTCATCACTCATAGCTATTTTAATAATCCAATTCTGATAAGGATCTTCATTAACTAACTGAGCTTCATCTTCCAAGGATTCGTTGACTTCAGTAACGGTACCACCAATTGGAATAAAAATATCCGAAGCTGCTTTAACAGACTCTATGACACCAAAGACTTCACCCTCTTCAAAGGAATCGTCAACCGCTGGCAATTCCACGTAGACAATATCCCCTAAGGCATGTTGAGCATAATCTGTGATTCCTATTGTTGCTTCATTGCCCTCAACTTTTACCCACTCGTGATCCTTCGTATAGAATAAACCGGTTTCAACTTTCATGATTGTTCCTCCTATTATTTTTTATAATTCTTCGAATAAAACTTCTTGCTAACGACTTTTGCTTCAATTACTCTTGAGCGCACTTTGATCCAGATCGGCGTTCCTAGCTTCCTATATTTCATATCAACCATCGCTAAGCCAATCGTACGATTTAGAAATGGTGATTTATAGCCCGTTGTAACAAAGCCAATTTCTTTACCATCCTCATTGACAACGCTGGCCCCATGACGCGCAATGCCTTTACCGACAAGCTCAAATCCGACAATTCGCCTCTTTAGACCAACTCGTTTCTGTTCGACCAGAGCCGCTTTGCCGAGGAAATCATCCTTATCAAGTTTAACAAAATAGCCAAAGCCTGCTTCTAGGGGTGTGATATCTGGGGATAATTCTTGGCCATAGAGTGGCAACGTCGCCTCAAATCTGAGGGTGTCTCGGCTACCGAGCCCCGCTGGTTTAAGTCCGAGAGGCTCACCAACCGCCATCAGAGCGCGCCAGACGGCAATCGCATCTGCATTAGCCATATAGATCTCGAACCCATCTTCTCCTGTATAACCCGTTCGGGAGACAATACAATTGACGCCAGCAACTTGCACTGGATCTTTAAACTGGAAGAATCCTATTTCTGAGAGAGGCTGCTCGGTTACCTGTTGTAAAATCTCTTGAGCAACAGGACCTTGAATGGCCAGTTCTGCAACATCTGGGCTGATGTTTGCGACATCAACTTGATACTTTTGAGCATGCTTTTCAATCCAAGCAACATCTTTGTCAATATTACCAGCATTGATTACCAACAGATATCGCTCTGTATGATACTTGTAAATCAATAAATCATCCACGACACCGCCCCACTCGTAATCCATGAACGTGTAGAGAACATCGTTATTGGCCATTTTAGCAACATCATTCGTTACTAAATACTGTAAAAATGCTTCTGCTTCCGTTCCATTGACAGTGACTTCTCCCATATGACTCACGTCAAAAAGGCCAGCAGCTTGTCGTACTGCCATATGCTCGGGAATAATACCTTCAAACTGAACAGGCAAATCCCAACCTGAATAATCGATTATCTTACCGTTATACTCCTCATAAACATCGTACAGTGGTGTTCTTTTATTACCCAATTTAATGGCCTCCTTTTATATATCTGTCAATCTTGCAGCTCTGCATTTTTTAGTGTCTTCAACCAGCTCCCTTAAACTTAAATATACAAAAAAGGATAAGCTGACACACGCAAACAGTGTGCCTCCTCATCCTCTGTATTGAAACCTGAGAGTTTCTATCATCTGATATTGCCCCATCGGTACTAACAATAGATTATTTATGCTGGAGTAGAATCTAAAGTTAGATTTCCAAAAGCCTATCCAATAGCGATCCATTTGCCTGAAAGATTCCATAAAGTATAGGCTAAACTTTACTTTGCCCCTTCGGCCGTTCTGCTGAAGAACGTCTCTCGCCATCTTCATCTAGTATTATTCGTTATGTACTTATTATAATAGAGCAGATGACGTTAATTTTCAACTCCTTTTGATATGTTGACGAACTTTGTTGTAATTATATTTTTTATCCGTATAATTAAATTAACGGATTCTTATGTTTATATGCCGATTACCGCTAGAAGGAGGGCCCTATGCGCTATATTTTAAGTGAAACAACTGACCCCTATTTCAACATTGCAACTGAAGAGTTTATTTTAAGGAATATCGACGATGATGTTTTCTATCTCTATCGCAATGCACCCAGCATCATCATCGGGAAAAACCAGAACACCCTTTCTGAGATTAATTATGATTATATTGTGGCTCATGATATCCCAGTAGTGCGTCGCCAATCGGGCGGTGGCGCTGTATTCCATGACCTAGGCAATTTAAACTTCTGTTTTATAACCAAATATAGCACCAAAACAGATGTCAGTTTCGAGTCATTTACCCTTCCCATTCTTGAAGTACTGCGCGATTTAGGCATCGATGCCCAGTTCACAGGACGCAATGATTTGTCAATCGACGGCAAAAAAATCTCAGGAAACGCCCAATTCCACTTTAAAAATCGAATCCTTCATCATGGCACTTTGCTATTCTCTTCCAATATTACCGATTTATCTGCCGCACTCAAGGTCAAACCTTATAAACTAAAGAAAAAAGGAATTAAGTCAGTTGGTAGTCGTGTGACAAATATTTCAAGCCATCTTGTTGCCCCTTTAACGATCGAACAGTTCATTCAGCATATCACTGACCACATGAAAGATTCAGAGCGTATCCAAGACAAGTACACTCTCAGTACCGCTGATCAGGCGAAAATTGCCAAGCTGGTTCATGACAAATATGGTACTTGGGATTGGAATTACGGGAAATCACCAAAATTCTCAATTGAAAAGGTCCTATCTTTCAGTGGTGGCAATATCGAGTATCATTTAGATGTTACGAAAGGCATCATCAGCTCCTTAAAAATTTACGGTGACTTCTTTGGCAAGAAAGACCCTGCAGAGATCGAACTTGCTTTAATAGGCGTTCCTCATCAGAAAGAATCGATTGAGCAGGCTTTGCACAACATTTCGATTCAAGAATATTTCGCAAAAATCACGCTGACCGAATTCATTGAAGGTTTATTCTAATTAACAAAATCATTGCTAATTACGTCATAACAAAAAGACCTCCATCTTAAAGAGGTCTTTTTGTTATGGGAATTAAGCTTGAGGCCCTGGTGCCGGTATTGCCAATAGTGCGGCACTTTCAAAGGGTTAGCCTTTACTTCCTGTAAAACAAAAGTCCAGAGGCAAAAACCACAATCGATATGGCTAGATCTATTAAAACAGACGGTTTGGAGAAGGCGCCATAAACGATAATTAACGCCCCTAAGAGGGCAAGTGTCGGAATAACAAACCGCTTAATAAGGGATAAGTCCACCATCTTACGCATATAGGCGATGTAGATTAAAATATAGACGCCATAGATCATCGCAATTGGTAGCTCAGAGATATCTACAAATACCCCATTCGGCATCAAACCTTTAAAATTAGCAAACCAGACCAGAAGGTATACTAAGATCAAAACTAGGCTGATGCGAGAGGAGTTCGTTGGGACATTTGTTTGCTCGTCAATTTTACGAAAAACGCTAGGTGCTATCCCTTGATTACGCACCGCCAATGAGTAAAAAGATCTGGATGACCCCAATGTCAACCCATTTGTGGTCCCAAGACAGGAGATAATGACAAAGACGGTCAACAATGTCGCACCGATATTACCAAACAGATTGTTGGCAACCATACTCACCGCATGATCGCCTTCCGCTAATACGACATCCGCTGGAATAACCGAAACAATACCCAAAAAGTAGGTAATATAAACGATAAAAACGACCAGCGTTCCGAGAATCAAAGCCCTTGGCAAATTCTTCTTAGAATCAATGATCTCACTATTGATCGTTGTTGCAATGATCCAACCCTCGTAAGCAAATGCAGTCGCTAAAACGGCTGCCGCAAAGCCATTCGATTGGTCTCCTATACCTGATGCCACTGAAGAAAAGTTCTGTAGGAGAACACCATTGGTAAGACCAGATGCAATCCCAACAACCGCAATCAAAGTCAAAGGAATCAATTTAATAACTGTCGCTGAAACCTGAAATTTACCGGCAATTAGTGGCGCATAATGGTTCATCATAAAAATGAAAGCAATATAAATTAGGGCAATTCCCCAGACAGTATCCCCGCTTAAATCTAAGAGTAAACAGGTATAGTTGGCAGAAACCCAAGCTAGGACTGCCGCAAGTGCTGGATAATAAATAATCGCACTAAACCAACCCACTAGGTAGCCATATTTTTTTGATACCATCACCTCAGCGTAATCGACGATGCCATTCGATTTCTCAAATTTTGTCGCACAGTCTGCAAAAACAAGCGCGCCAAAAATCATCGATACTGCCCCCACAATCCAGGCCATTAGTGAGAGCGTAATAGAACCATTGGCCGCGATCAAAACATTATCTGCCTTGAAGAAAACGCCTGACCCAATTACAATTCCCACAACCATAGCGGTTGCTGTCCAAAATCCATATTTCTTTTTCATCGTTGTCATAACACTCACCACTGTCTTAATTATATAGTTTATAGTTATAACACAATGAGCATTCCGCAACAACCAAAATCGCTTATTAAAACAGGTGTTTTTAAAATACGCCCCGTATTTCATTCAAACGCTGAAGTTCGTTGATCTCCCGTGCTTGAGAAGTCAAAAAGGCCCTGTCTCTGAGAAATTCCCAGAAACAGAGCCTCCATAAAGAATTCAGTGAGTTTAGCCAAGGAATTGGGCTAAATCCTCATCAACACTATTGATTCCGTTAATCCCGAAAGTCTCAACCAAGACGTTTGCTACACCCGGAGAAAGGAACCCAGGCAAGGTTGGTCCCAGCTTAATATCCTTGACGCCGAGATAAAGTAGTGCGAGTAAAACGATGACTGCTTTTTGCTCATACCAAGCAATGTTATAAGCAATTGGCAAATCATTAATATCATTTAGCTCAAAAACCTCTTTCAGCTTCAAGGCGATTACAGCCAATGAATAAGAGTCATTGCATTGTCCTGCATCTAAGACGCGCGGAATACCCCCAATATCACCCAGATTTAATTTGTTGTAGCGGTACTTAGCACAACCAGCAGTCAATATGACCGTATCTTTTGGTAGTTTCTCTGCGAACTCCGTATAATAAGTGCGGTCCTTCATACGCCCATCGCAACCCGCCATCACAAAGAATTTCTTGATGGCACCCGATTTAACCGCTGCTACCACTTGATCGGCCAAAGCCATCACCTGGTTATGGGCAAACCCACCAACAATACTACCCTCTTCGATTTGAGTTGGGCTCGCTAAGCGCTTCGCGTGCTCGATAATAGCTGAGAAATCTTTATTTCCACTCTCATCTGCCTCAATATGGCTACATCCTGGGTAACCACTAGCTCCTGTTGTATAAATGCGCTCAATCTGCTCTGCGCGTGGAGGCACAATACAATTTGTAGTAAATAGCACTGGCCCATTGAAAGTGGCAAACTCTTCTTTTTGCTTCCACCAAGAATTGCCGTAGTTGCCTACAAAATTCTCATACTTTTTAAAAGCTGGATAGTAATGTGCGGGTAACATCTCCCCATGCGTGTAGACATCGACGCCTGTTCCTTTAGTTTGCTCAAGCAAGCGCTCTAAATCTTTCAAATCATGTCCTGAAATAAGAATTGCTGGATTAGAGCGCACACCAATATTGACTTCAGTAATCTCTGGATTACCATAAGCGCCCGTATTTGCTGCATCCAATAAGGCCATGACATTCACACCATATTCTCCGGTCTTTAACGTCAAGGCAACTAACTCGTCAGCGGTTAGACGATCATCGAGTGTGGCTGCTAAAGCCTCTGATATGAAGGCAAATAGATCATCGTCAACTCTACCTAAATTATAGGCATGCTCGGCATAGGCCGCGATTCCCTTTAGTCCGTAGGTAACAAGTTCCCTAAGCGATCGTACATCTTCATTCGCTGTCGCTAATACACCAACTCTAGGGTCCAGTGTTTTAGCATCGAGCTCTGCATCGGTGGCTCCAGTGAACACGGCTGCATCATGTAAATCATCGATTTCAACACCTGCATTCGCCAATTTAGTCTTCATCGCTTCACGCATCGTCACAGCCTCTTGTATATAACGAACAAACGCCGCACGATCAAAATTCGCGTTTGTAATCGTCATGAATAGACCCGTCATTATTTTGCGATCTGCTTCTGGGAAGGCGATTCCTGCCTCAGCGCCCTTATTGCGAAGAAGGGCAAGGCCTTTCAACGTGTAAATCAATAAGTCTTGAAAATTAGCAACTTCTGATTTCTTACCACAGACACCTGCGACCGTACAACCGGTACCTTTAGCCGTTTCTTGACATTGATAGCAAAACATATTCATATTGTCATCCCCCTTTTATTACTTAATAATCTTAGTATAGAGCAGTATCAGCAACTTATCGGTAGCTATAGTTACATATCTTCGGCATTTTTGGATTGGTCGTCAATAGATAGCGATTCGAGTATCATCAAAAATCGGAGCTCCATCAAAGAAGTGCAGATCATGTTCGTGTGGGATATTAATGCTATTTCTATCTTCATTATACACGCTATTTTGGGTAACAGGAACCTTCACAAGCAGACAATCAGCCATAATGCTAAATAAATCTTAAATTTCGCTTTGCAGAAGCCAAAAAATTAGGTATCCTTATCATAATAGCATCATTGTGAATCACCATACGCGTAAGCGCGACATTAATTAAAAATGGAGAATAATCTTATGTTTAAGAAAGAGAATCTTACGATACCTAATTTATTATCCCTCTGCCGGTTGGTTTTTTTACCTCTGCTTTATTATTATGCGAATAACAATATGCGCAATGCCTTCTTAATCGGCTATCTACTCTTATCGCTTACCGATTATTTAGATGGCATCATCGCTCGCAGGTTTAATCAAACAAGCCCCATCGGATCTTTCATGGACTCTATAGCCGATATCCCTTTCTATATTTCTACGGCCTACTTTATTTACAAACTTTATCCTAACATTCTGCGGTCACCTAATGGCCTCTTATTGATAATTGGATTGTCGACGGTCGCACTTTCATTTATCGTTTCTTTGATTCTATTCAAAAAACCAGTTATGATGCACACGACAATCATGCGCTTTCCTTCGTTTTTAGTTTTCTTCTTAATTATCATCTCCCACTTCTATGATGGCACCTACTTCCTCAGTGCCACACTGATTATTTACATTATAGGGTTCGCTGAGGAGATTATTATCTTCCTAAAATATGGCTTGGTCCACCCCGATTCGAAGTCTCTTTACCATATTGCCAAAAATTTGAAGCCCCATATTTAGAATAAACGCTAAGAGTGCTGATGATTTTGTCAGCATTTTTTTGATCATCATTTTTTGCTCATTTACACCACTAAAGCTCAATTTAATATTTAAATTCATCCTATTTAAGGTATAATAGAAAAATACCGCACTGAAAAAGGGATTGATCGTATGTTTAAGAAAGAGAACTTAACAATACCGAACTTATTATCAATTTGCAGAATCATTTTCCTGCCGCTCTTGTATTATTACGCCAACAACAACATGCGTACGGCCTTTACTATTGGCTATATTGTGTTATCGCTAACTGATTTTTTTGATGGCGTTATTGCACGAAAATTCAATCAAAAGAGTCCCATTGGACCCGTCCTTGATTCGGTTGGAGATGTGCCCTTCTATCTGTCAACGGCGTATTTCATCTACAAGCTCTATCCGGAAATGCTGACCTTGACGAACGCCATATTGCTTATTGTCGCAGTAGCCTTTATGCTATCGGTCTTTATTGTTGCAAAGATCAAATTTGGCAAACCCGCAATCATTCATACATTCCTCATGCGCAAATCGTGCGTCTTAGTTTTTTTCTTGATGATTATCGCTCACTTCATGAATGCTGAATATTTCCTAAGTGCTATACTCATTATATACACGATTGGTTTCGTGGAGCAGCTTCTCATCTTCCAAAAATACGGTTTAGTCCACCTCGATTCAATATCCATCTACCATATTGCCA
>CAZVAO010000060.1:8371-14299 GCA_964625175.1 uncultured Clostridiaceae bacterium | reverse complement strand
TGCTCGAGGGTGGTGTTGTCGGTCGGGTTAAGGAGATTATTGGAGGGGAATAGAAGTTTGACAGCGTGAGTGGGAGACCTTATTTTAAAGAGCTAAAATTCTGCTAACAAAATCCTCATACATTTATTCATGAATCGTCTCATGAATAAGCAAGAAAAAAGCCGTTGAGATCGTCACGCTTTCACTTAAGTGAAGAAGATGTGAACTTTGGTATATTTGAACAATACAAATATTTGGAAGAAGTCTAACCTTAGGCTTCTTTTCGTGATATGATAGAGCACGATAATGCAACTCACCCATAAGACCATATGTGGAGGTAGAGGCATTATACAAGAGTATTAACGAATGAAGAAATGGATTAAAGTTATGAAAATTAAAGAATTGGAAAAGATTTATCCTTATAATCATGAAAAAAGTAAATTCATTGTGGATGTTCAACTTGAAGATTACCGCGACGCCTACAGTGGGTGGGATTTTTCGCCCTATACGAATCGTGATTTAGATGAGGATCTCATTGAATACTTATTGGAATGTTCATATGAAATCACTTTAAAGTATGGGGTGATTATGAAATTTCATATCCTAGACCAATTATATAGTTCTGAGAGGGAAGAGAGAAGTTTACTTGGGATGGTTAATTTTTTTCAGTACCAAATCAGAAAACTAAATAACCAGAAAATGCGTGTGATTCGTGATATTGTTTTATTCTTAATTATCGGTGCGGTGCTTTTGCTATTTGGTTTCTATGTTAAGAATTATTTTACTGAATCGATCATGTTGTCTGTCTTGTCAGAGGGGCTTTTCATTGGTGGATGGGTTATGTTGTGGGAGATGTTTTCAGCATGGCTATTTGAGATGAAGAAAGTCAATCAAAAGATTAAGCACTTTAAGAGGTTAGCAGATTCTGAAATCTTATACACCTATGAGACAGAATCTTAATTGGATGTTACGAAGCGAATGAAGCTTGTCTCCTAGCGCGCATACTCGCAGGGTTTTAGATTCGTTACGAAGGCTTTGTCTAGTAATATATGCAATACCAAATAGTGTACGAATAAGAAAGGAATCATGTTCATTCATGGTTCCTTTCGCATTGTAATAGAGGTTAAAAAATTATAAGGATACCTGTTAACTTCAGAGCTGGTGTCATGAGTTTATTGGCTATTTTATCTTGCTATTAAACTTGTTTTCCTCAGAATAGTGCATATTCAAATCTGTTAATTGTTATACCAAATATTAACAACTATAAGGTGTAGCACGGGATTATTGAATATAATTCATCTAAAAGTGGAACAGATTGGTTGCTATTACGTCATAAGAATAGATTTATGCTTAGGAGGATTTTTGAAATGAGACGTTTAAAGCTCAAATTATGTTCTGTTTTATTGGTTTTGTTAATGGGTTTATCTAGCTTGCAGGGCTATGCGATGTATGATCCCAATGCACTACATGGTGGGCTAGTGTCTGGAACGGAAAGAATCACAAATCTCACACAAGAAGTGCCGACCAATCTTGAAAATGGAGAAGCGAGTATCTTATTGCGAGGAATCGTTACATTTAACGAACTAGAAGGTGGTTTCTATGAGGTTGGTGGCTATCGTTTAATGGGCGAATATGATTTTCAGATATACCTAGGGGAGATGGTTGAAGTAGCTGGTGTAAGAGATCTGAATCCTAGTATTTTTATGACAAAAGCTGTAAAAGTCTTGTATATAGATAAGGTGATTGCAACGGATTTCGTAGATGAGCAAGGTGCTATCGGGATTGATATTCCTAGAGAGGAATTGATTTCGGAACAATTAATTCTAATGGGCTTGGTTAAGTACAAGGATATTTCTGGTGGATATTATGAGCTCGATGGATTTAGGCTGACGGGGGAATACGATTTCAGTAAATATTTAGGAGAGGTCGTAGAGGTCTCAGGAATAGAAGACGTTAACGAAGGCGCAGATATTTTTATGACGAGGGCCTTTAAGGTCAGCTTCTTAGAAGTAGCAGATAAAGGACTCTATGAGAAAGAGCTCGTAAATACAATTCAAGCTTTGTTAACCAGGTTCGAAGCATTGGGAACACACCGGAACCAATTGGTCGAGCGGTCGAATGATGTGCAAAACGATCTCCTAGTGATTGAAAACCAATATTTTGCTACTAAAAAGCAATTAAAAGAGAAACTTGAAGAGTTGATTGGTCTTGAAGGTAGAGACCTTAATCTTGATCATTATAGAGCATTAGGGCGCGTTATAGAGGTTGAAGAAGGTGATGTAACCATCTATAAAAATGGATGTAAAGTTAATTTTACGGCACCTCCCATTATAGATAGTGGAAGCGTTATGGTGCCAATTAGAGCACTGGCAGAAGAGATGGATTGCACCATTACTTGGCAAGCAGAAAGTAGGAAAGCTATCGTTGAAAAAGAAGGAATAAAAATCGAGATTGTAATTGATCAAAACACAGCACTAGTTAATGGACAAGCACTTAGCTTAGATCGCAAAGCGGTCATTAAAAACAATAGAATACTGATCCCATTAAGATTCTTTGTGGAAAATATGCAAGCACAGATTGAGTGGTTTTCAATTGGAAATCTAGTTGCCATCTGTTCCGAATAGCATTTAGTTCTCAATATTATCTTAATTTGCTTTGCGAGTTAGGGTCGAAGAAAGAGTTAGTCTCTATTAGCTATGAGTTCATATAAGAATAAACGATAATTAGTAGTTCAGCAAAATTGGAGGAGAGTTAAGGTGAAAAAATTAATTTTAGTAATCGCAGTATTTGTAATCATGTTAAGTGGCGTTTTGGCTGGTTGTCAAGAATCTGTCAGCCCAAGCGACGTAAGTCACATACCTGATCCGAGCAGTGTAGATCCCAGTAGTTCAGATCATGAAGATGGAGAAGATGAGCAGAATCATGGAGATAGACATTTAAAAATTGATACAGGTAGATATCAGGGTCAGTTAGATAGTAATTTTATTGAAGTGGCACTAAGTGGTGTTCAAGATCCCACAATATTTAAGGTATTTAAATTATCAGAAACGTTAAAAGATAACTTCAACGGGTTAGAATTAATTGAAGGCGACCTGATTAAGATTAGCTATATTAAAGACGAAAACAGCAAAGATGCAATCGTTAGTCTGGAGAAAATTGAGACTGAAGGGGATTTGATGATTGACATAGGTAGATACCAAGGTCAAGCAGATAGCAATTTTATAGAAGTGGCACTAAGTGGTGTTCAAGACCCCACAATATTTAAGGTATTTAAGCTATCAGAAGCGTTAAAAGAGAGTTTTAGCAAATTAGAATTAGTAGAAGGCGACATGTTGAAGATCATCTATGTCGAAGGCGAAAATAGTAAAGATGTCATCATTGATCTGGAGAAACTCCAGATGGATCGATATTTAAAGATTGATACGGGTAGATATCAAGGTCAAGCAGATAGTAATTTTATTGAAGTGGCACTAAGTGGTGTTCAAGATCCCACAGTATCTAAGATGTTTATGTTGTCAGAGGTGCTTAAGGATAACTTTAGTAAATTAGATTTAAGCGCAGGCGACATGATTAGGATTAGTTACCTTGAAGATGAAATTCAGAGAAATGTGGTTGTCGACCTCAAGAAAATGCAATAAAATGCTTGCGAGAATAAGAGTCATCGTATGTTAACAGACGCTCGTATATGATCTATCAGCAAATAGGCATGCTCATGATCATAATGTAAGCACCCATAAAAGAATTGTGCGTATCGTATTGAGTTTATCAAAAACCGTGGAGAGTTTGAACGACCTATTTAAGGGCGTTCGATTCTCCACTTCTTTTATGGGAAATTTATTAAAAAATTAAATAATAGCTGAATATTATAGAAAAAATGCCTTGCAAAAACAAATTTCTTACAATATAATATATAACGAACGTTAGATATAAAGGGTGATATAATGGTTAAGAGTAAAGATATGATAAAAGAAAAAATCATGAAGGTTGCAATTAAGAATTTTAGTGAAGTAGGCTTTCATGGTACTTCAATAAGACATATTGCAGCAGAAGTTGGGTGTTCATTACCGACAATCTATTATTATTTTGAATCAAAAGAAAAAATGTTTGAAAAAATTGTTTTTGAAGAGTTCATGAAAATTAATCAAGCGTGGGAGAAAAGGGTCGATTTGAGTGATGATCCAAGAGATCTGTATGTTTCGGTAATTATGCATAGATTAAAGCTGAGAGGGCACGAGCGGCGCGTATATCGTTTGGCATTAAAGATTTGGTTTGGTTACGATGGCCCTAAGGAACTACGTGAAAAAATTGTTGCTTGGGAAGAGTCAAGATTTAATAATAACAGAGAGTTCTTAAACTCAAAGTATGCAGGAACTCCGAATTTAGATTCTTTTATCAGAGTATTAATTGCGCTAGTGGAGAACTATATGTTAAAAAATCTGTTGTTAGATGAAGCATTTACACAAGAAGAAGTCGAAAAAGAAATTTATTGGTTGTTTGATACAATAGGTATTTGACCCGCATTTACAGGAGGTAAATAATGGATTACAAAAAGTTAACAGCGCCGTGTGGAATTGATTGTTTTAATTGTAGTATGTTTATAGAAAATATAAGTGAAGAACTTAAAAGCATGTTGGCTAAAGCAAGTGGGAAAAGCCGTGATGAAGTAGCGTGTAAAGGGTGCAGAGAACAGGGTGGTTGTAAAATGTATTCGAGTAGTTGTGCGACTTTAGATTGTGTCAATAATCAAGGTGTAGAATTCTGTTTCGAGTGCTCAGAATTTCCTTGTAACAAGCTAATGCCTTGTGCTGACGGCAGTCAAAAATACCCCCATAATTTGAAGGTATATAATTTATCTAGAATTAAAAATATTGGGCTAGAAAACTGGGTTAAAGAAGCAAATACTATAAGAGGGAAATACTTTATCGGTAAATTCCAAGTTGGCAATGGACCCAGATTAGAAGAATAAGAGGTCAAGGATAAGGATATTGGTAGCACACTCAATAAGTTATTTGTTGTTTACTTTCTTGGTTTCTGAGAGAGAACATTAAACAGCTGTTTTCTGAGATTCTCTAGCTGAACATATTCAATCTTCTGTTGCACTTGTACAAATTAGAATTCACCAACACTTTAATATAGATTGAATGGTTGGAGTAAGTATCTTATAAAACAGGTGTTAAAAACCAGGCTAGTGGTTTTTAACACCTGTTCTATTTTTTAATAAGTGATTTTGTAATGCGCTATGTGGAGGTTCTGACATAGAAAGTTGTTTTCGCTATGTCTATAAGATTTGTGCATATCCCAATTTAGTAAATAATATTGTTGCTTTGTATTGAGAAGCGATCAATTAAAGACAGAATTGGATCGAATCCTTCTGTTTTTAAAACTAGATTCATACTGTAAATCGGATTTGTATCAAAAAACATTGTAAATGTCTAAAATATTGTTATACTTTTATGGCAAGATGGAGCAATAGCATGATTTGGAGTGATAATAATGAGTTTTTTTGATTTTGAGGCTATCTATAATACCCAGTATAAGAAGACCTGTCTTTTTCTGAAAAGGGGTTTAACAGGCGATATTGATCAAGACATCACCACATTAGAAAGTACAATCAAGACATTGTTTGATTTACAAGGTCTTGATTGGTCAGGCCGTGGTGACTTATTTTTAGAGAGAAATCAAGCAAGTATTGCAGCCGCAGAGACATTATTGTCAGAATTGAGAAACAAGAAATAGCAACAATCAAATCTTACGGCTATCGTAAGCCCAATGCAAAAGGGCTTGCCGCTGCTTCCTGCGGCAATCAAGGTCATAAGGCAAACAATTCTTTTTAATCGCACCAACATGGCGGCGCATGGCTTTCCAGCGTTTAATTTGACGGAGGTCTTCATCGGGAAGTCGTCTGCCATAATAGTAACGACAGTACCATTGGAACCATCCGCGGGGATC
>CAZVAO010000060.1:4058-8271 GCA_964625175.1 uncultured Clostridiaceae bacterium | reverse complement strand
AGTTGTCAAAAGTGCATAGAAGTTAAACGATTGGGTAGTGTTGAGTTAGATAACTTGTATATGGTGTATTGCAAAAAGGCTATAAAGAATAACCCATAACAACTCTTTGGTGTGCATTTGGCTGCTTATTGCTCTTATTCGCTATGATAGTGGCATAAAATCACTAGTTCAATATTTAAATATCTTGAATTAGTCATGTTTTTATTGATGCTACACTTGATAAGAATCATATATAAATATGAAATATTGACGGATAACCAAGGATATGCAATAATCAACTATATTGACGACTGAAAAGAGGTGCTGAGATGGTTTCGTAGTAATCTCGAGTTAATTGATAATAAGCTGATGAGCCCATGATTGGGCTCTGGTTTGTTGTCGAAAATGAGATTACAGGACCGAGTTCAGTCGGGCTATCATAGTTATGATTTATTCATATTCAAATGTATAATTAATGGGCATTTGATTTTAATAACCAATGAAAAGCTCCATTTTCGGCGATAAATCAATCGTTTAAATGATGTTTTTATTTTTAAAGGAGGATTTATTGTGAAAAATAATATCAGTAACAGGAGTTTTAAATTACTTTCTGATTTTGCAGATGTGTATCGGTTTTTGACAGATAATTATTCACTTGATACACTAAATAGCTATCTATTTCCACCAGTTTTTGAATATGCACTTACGCATCCTGCATTCAATCATAAATTGGCACATCGCTTTCGACTTTGGGAAGATGATGGGGAGCTTGTTGGGATCGTATGTTATGAGATGGATATTGGACAGTGTTTCCTTATCACTGATGAAGAACACACCTGTCTATTAAATGAAATGCTAGCATATGCTGAAAAAAGCTTATCGCTTATTAAAAACGGCAAACACGTGCTTCGGGTGTGGGTCACCGATCATGAGCTAGATAAATCGGCGATGCTTTTGGAAAAGGGATATACCAGAATAGATTCTGAACCGGTGAATATCTTCTCATATGACCAACCATTTTCTAATTTAGAATTGCCTGAAGGTTATGAAATTATTTCATTAGAAGATGAAAATGACTTTCATAAAATCAATGCTTGTCTCTGGAAAGGGTTTAATCATGGGGATACGCCTGATGATGATATCGACTGTAGGATGTTGATGCAAAGCGGACCGCATTTTAGAAGAGATTTAACGACTGTCATTAAAGCACCCAATGGCGAATATGCCTGTTTTGCTGGCATGTGGTTTGATGAGATCAACGGATATGCCTATCTTGAACCACTTGCTACGATACCGGAACACCGCAGGAGGGGACTGGCAACGATTGCTTTTACTGAAGGAATGAAGAAGACAAAAGCACTTGGCGCAACATATTGCTTTGGCGGTGCGGTTGGATTTTATACAGCGATTGGCTGTGAAACAATCTGCTATCGTGAAATTTGGGAAAAGGAATGGATTGAAGAATAAATGGAGGAAGCCTAACTAGGAGATCAACAAGTATCTCTCAAATGGTTTGATTATCTTGACGTGCTAATCCTTTTATACGGCTGTTTTAGATAGTTATGTTTTGAAAAGGTCTTAGTATAGGAATTGATGTGTAATTGAAATGCTTAAAAAGATTATGCTATTCTGAAAACCCAAAACTTTCGGATGGTTAGGGGATTAAGCAGCTGCCGATAGTTTATGGCGAAGAATATTAGAGAACATTGTAGCCCCTTGGAAAGTGCATGCTTTGAAGAAGTTCAGGGGTTCATCTGATGGAACAAATAATCAGAGAGGCATGATGCCAATCTGATTATTTATATGTTAAAGGATACTACTTATAGTTGATGGTCTTACTCAGGATGACTGACGGTTGTAATCGTGTTAAATTCGGGAGGTAACTGCATATGCTTTTTAACCGCACAGAGGTTCATGCTTTTGATGATGGCATTTTCATACCGTGCTGGAAAACCTTCAGGCACATGTAATTTTAGCTCAATTTGGTCGATCATTCTTGTTTCCGGATTCACACGATGGGACATCGTAATTTTCATGTCTGTTGTGTCAATTTTACGCTGTTGACAGAATCCGAGGGCATAGATTCCTGCGCAGGTTGCAATCGATGCTAGAAATGTGGCGAAAGGAGTAGGTGCGCTATTTCCACCACCAGCATATTCAGGTTGGTCTGTTGCAATTGTGAAATCGCCGATATGGGCATCGACGCGCTTTCCTCCAGGAAAGGATACTTCAAGTGTTTTCATCGTTCTTCAACTCCTATTTGTCTTTTATTATATCATATATATCATAAAGAAAATTTTATATGAATGCAATGAGAAATGGTTATTTCTGTGGTCCCGCTAGGAGTAAGATTGCGCATTGTGAATCTTAAAAATCGCAAAATTTACTAAAATTAAACATAAATAATACTTGTGGAATCAATAAAGAAGAATTATAATACCTTTAGTATAATAATGAAAGGTAGAAAAATGAAAATTAAAAAAAGTTTATTGATTGTCTTGACACTTGCTATGCTCGTGTCGTTTTCAGCATGTACACCCGCAGCGACTGAACCTGATCAACCGAGCACTGAGTTAGAAGATAAAGTCGTTATTTACTCGACTCATAGTGAAGCCATGCTGGAATTAGCCGCTGAAAAATTTACAGAGCAGACAGGCGTTGCTGTTGAGTATATCAATCTAAAAGCAGAACTCGCTGATCGCGTGCGTTCTGAAAAAGAGAATCCACAGTCTGATGTTATGTACGGTGGTGCCTCTTCAATCTTTATGGAACTCAAAGATGAAGATCTTTATGAAGCTTTTTCACCAACGTGGGCTGGGGAATTAGATCCAATGTTCAAAGATGCAGAAGACTATTGGTTCGGTACGATTCAGACACCTGTTATGATGTTTTATAATTCAGAAGTTATTGCTATGGAAGATGCTCCAACCGACTGGTATGACTTAACCGATGCAGCTTATGCGAATAAATTAGTTTTTAGGAATGCCTTATCATCATCTGCCAGAGCAACTTATTCAAGTTTGTTGCAGCAATTTGAGAATAACAACGACTTAGAGGCTGGCTGGGCGTTTATGAAAGATCTAGATGCTAATACGAAGCAGTATTACAGTAGTGGTTCATTGATGTATCAGGCAATTGGTAGAAAAGAAGCTGGAGTCAGTTTCGCTACGCTTAACGATATAGTCGATAACAAAATTAACAACAATCTTCCGCTTGAAATCATCGATGCAACCAGTGGTTCGCCGATTATTACAGATGGTGTAGCAATGATTAAAAATGCACCGCATCCAAACGCTGCAAAAGCATTTGTCGAATTTGTTGGTGGTGCTGAATTCCAAGCCGTTCTTGCAAATGAGTTTAACCGCCTACCAACTCATCCAGCAGCAATCGCAGCTTCCCCAGCATGGATGGCAGAAATCACAGTCACTCCTATGGATGTTGATTGGGCAAAACTTGCTACCGTTCAATCGGAATGGATGCAAAAATGGGATGCTGAAATTAAAGATACAGGGAAAGACGTACAGTAAATAATTTGCTATAATCAAAGAGCATAGTCAACAGGAAGTGGGGGGCAGAAAATGCTTCCCACTTTATCTACAGGGGGGTAAGTATGCTTAAGATAGCTGGAGTATCCAAATCATACGGCAACACTGTCGCATGCAAAAATATTGACGTGATCGTGAACACGGGTGAATTTTTCACACTGCTTGGTCCTTCTGGTTGTGGGAAAACGACGCTGTTGCGGCTGATTGCAGGTCTGATTAGTCCTGATGAGGGACGTCTGTATTTGAACGAAAAAGATATTACCGATATTCCGACCGAGCGACGCAGAATCGGGTTGGTGTTTCAAAATTATGCTTTATTCCCGCATCTAAATGTCCATGATAATATTGCATATGGTCTTAAAACTGCTGGCCTAAAGCATAAAGATATTGATTATAAGGTACAGGAATACTTGGATCTGGTGAATTTAGGCGGGTATGGATCGCGGAAAATCCCTGAGCTCTCAGGTGGTGAACAGCAGCGCGTTGCACTGGCTAGGGCCTTAATAGTGGCACCAGAGGTTTTACTACTGGATGAGCCGCTGTCAAATTTAGATGCAATGCTAAAGGTGAAAATGCGACAAGAGTTAAAATCGATTCAAGAGCGATTGGGGATTACAACAATTTTCGTAACCCATGATCAGCAGGAGGCCCTGACGATATCGGACAGAATTGCCGTATTTAATCAGGGG
>CAZVAO010000060.1:0-3958 GCA_964625175.1 uncultured Clostridiaceae bacterium | reverse complement strand
GATCATAAGCCGGGTGAGCGGGTCAAAATTACACTGGATTTAGCAAATGCACAGTATTTTGAGAGCGAATAGCTATGAAGAAGCGCAAAACTATTTTCGAAACGATTGTTATAGGACTACTCCTGTGGGTGCTCGTTGGGTTTATTGTTTATCCAGCCATAAAGACTTTGTTTACCAGTTTAACAGAGTCAGGGGTCTTTTCGCTCGAGAATTACCGCCTATTCTTCTCAAATAATCACTATCGAGAAACCCTGCAAAATACGGTTATTCTTGGTTTACTGACGGTATTGGTCTGTGGAGGCATCGGAACATTAATGGCATTCAGTGTTCATTATTTTCGTGTTCCTTTTCGCGGAATTCTCGATAAATTGCTACTACTACCTCTGGTTTTACCAGGGTTGATCATTGTATTCGCGTTTGTACAATTGTATGGTGAAAGCGGCCTGGTTACTAAGACACTTGAATACGCTTTTGGACTTGAAAGCCCGCTCTACTATTTTCGAGGGCTGAAGGGGATCCTCTTTGTACATGCCTATACCCAGTACATTTATTTTTACATGAACGTCTCTGTTGGGATTAAGCATCTTGATATGTCAGCCATTGAGGCCGCACGAAGCCTAGGGGCCACCAAGCGCCAGGTATTCATAGGGATTATTCTCCCCTATCTGAAACCAGCCCTTATTAGCTCTAGCATCATTACATTCATGACAGGGATTGGATCTTTCTCAGCTCCCAGTATTATTGGTGGGGGTTATCGGGTCATGACAACCCAGATTTTATTGGCGAAAGCAAATAACTATATGGGGATGGCCGCGGCCCAGGTTATTCTGCTCGTATTGGTGTCGATGATCTATCTAGTGATTTTTCGCTATTACGAGAGCAAAGTTACATTTGTAAGTGCAGTAAGGGCAACACCAGTTGGAGAGGTTCTCATTAAGAGTCCTGTCTTGAAAGCTGCGCTCTTTTCGGTCACAATTTTGTCTGCTGTGTTCATCCTTTTGCCAGTCATCACGATTTTGCTGCTGTCCTTTGTGAAGCCAGGAACTTGGATGATTGAAATCTTTCCCAAGGAATTCTCGCTGGATAATTACCTAAAAATCTTTACCAAAGCTCGGGCAGCCCAACCATTTATCAATAGTATTCGGATGGCAAGTGGTGCTGGACTCATATGCATGCTTCTAGCGGTGCCAGCATCCTACTTAATCGTGAAAACGAAACGCCGTGCCCGTCATTTAATTGAGTTCCTAGTGATGCTCCCTTGGGCAATGCCCGCAAGTGCTATTGCGATTAACAGCATTAGTGCTTTCAGTGAGCCCAATGTGTTTGCGTTTAATACGATTTTAACTGGAACGGCCATACTGCTACCGCTTGCCTACTTTGTTTCTTTTTTGCCTCTAATGGTCCGTTATGCGGCGGCTTCTTTGCAGTCACTTAATGACACCTATATGGAGGCATCAAGGTGTTTAGGAGCAGGAGGTTTAACCACTTTCTTGCGAGTCGTGCTCCCGATTGCAGCACCTGGCATTATTGCAGGGTTGTTGTTAGTCTTTATCAGGGGGTTAGGAGAGTATTCCATTTCAGTCTACTTGTACAATGTTTCGAACCGACCGATTTCTATTGCAATGGTAAATGCGATATTTGAGTACGATATTGGGCTGTCTATGGCCTACGGTTCTTTGATTCTACTATTCGCATTTGCAGGAATATTTGCAATCAACAAATTAACACGAAGAAGGGTGATGTAATGGTTTTAGAGAAAAAGATTGATGTTTTTACGCATTCCATAAAAGATTACAATGAAGATATCTACGGAATAACCGAGGATGCTTTCTGGGTGCTCGACGGCGCGTCTGCATTGAACAAGAGTCAGCTAACGGATCATGAAAATGATGTCTACTGGATAGTAAACTGGTGGAATTCATATTTACACTCCGCAATTAAGCGCTATGATCAAAGCCTTGCGGAGATTCTGCGCCAGGGCATTACAAAACTAAACTGTGAGTTTACTCGTTTTGCAAAGATCCATACACTTTCTAAATTGGATCGCGTATCGGCGGCAATTGCTATTACTAGGATTAATGGTGAACGGTTGGAGTGCTTTGTTTTGGGTGATGTGGAGATTAACATTCAAACAAGAACGAATAAGCTTATACGCCTGACCTGTGAGGAGATTTGCGCACTAGATCATCAGGTTATGGCTCTTATGGCAGCCGATGAAAAGCGAGAAGAGAAAATTGTTTTCAAGGGATTCACGCAAAAAGAGTTGGATTTACTGCGACTGAATCGAAGCAAAATGAATACAGCCGAAGGCTACTATATTCTAGAGCATGATGAGACTGCTATTGAGCATGGACTCTATGAAGAGTTTGCGTTAGAGGATGTGAAGTCACTACTCTTAATGACAGATGGCTATGCTCAATTGTATCAGACCTATGATCTAGCTGAAGTTTTTCGATTGACGCAGGAGCAGGGAATAGAGCAGGTAGTCAGTGAATTACGCATTCGGGAAACACAAGATAGTGCTAAGAAGGCCTTTCAGAGATTGAAAACACATGACGATGTGACCGCGATTTCTGTGATATTATAGGACTTTTGACTGGGTTCATTTGGGAGCACTTCTATTAGGTAGCATCGCATCCCTTATAAAAACTCATCCAGAAGCTACGTGAGCAATTACGTTGCTTCTGTTGTGTTTAATAGACAGTTTATAGTTTCTTATGGTGTCGTATGGCTTTTGAACCTTTCGCAATATCTCCAAACTCCGGTTAAACAAAGAAAGCGGCTTATGGGATGATTGAATGATGGGTCAGTTTGGTGTGCATAAGTATTGATAATACGATACAATACTAGTAATTGATTAATGGATATCTTTCTTAAGCTTTTGGAGGCCCACATGAGAAAAATTATAGTTGAACCATATAACCCAGTCTGGAAAACTGAATTTACCAAGGCACAACTCTTTTATGGAGAATTACTCTCAGATATCGATGTTGAGATCGAACATGTGGGAAGCACTTCCGTTGAGGGATTGTGGGCAAAGCCGATTCTGGATATTGATATTGTGGTGAAAAATACGAAAGATCGGGACATCGTGATTGCTCGTTTGCTTGAGGTGGGCTACACTCATCAAGGGAACTTGGGCGTTGAAGGTCGTGAGGCACTAAGTTACGAAGAAGATAATAGGCATATTACTTGGATGAAGCATCATTTGTATGTATGCATGGCTGATTGCGAGAATCTCTGGAACCATCTGCTTTTACGTAAGCATTTGCGTGCGAACCCAAGTGCAGTTAAGGCATATAGTGAATTAAAAAGTGAGCTTGCAAAGAAATATCGATATGATATTGATGCCTATGTGGAGGGGAAGACCGCTCTCATCACCCAATTCCTCAAAGCCGAGGGCATGGATTCAGAGAAACTTGTTAGAATTACGGAGATCAATAAAAAGAAGTAAAGGTTAGTTGATCTTATGAAATTGGGCTACGAAAATCTGGATCTGTGGAGGGGTGACGATGGTAAAACACAAGGTTGTAAGAATGATTTTAATAACGCTGGTCTTAGCGCTAGGCCTCAGTGGATGTGGACGACTGGGAGATTTGCGGAAGCCAGATGATAATGATGGTGATTTAGGTGCTACGAGCGATTCGCTACAAGATGTACAGGATCAACAGCGTCAATCTGAGATACCAGTTGTTACGACGGATGAAATTTTTAAAGTTGACACCACCTTGGGGATTGTTTATGGAAAGGGACTCAGCCATAGCGATTGGAATAGTGATGAGACAGAAGAAATCCCGTTATTACTCGATCTGTATCAACCCATTGATGCACCCGATAACCGACCTGCTATTGTATTGATTCACGGAGGCTCTTTTGTAACGGGATCACGTATGAGCACTTCGTTTGTTCAAATGGCAGAGTACTATGCAAGTCGCGGTTGGGTAGCAATCTCTATTGA
>CAZVAO010000059.1:0-14417 GCA_964625175.1 uncultured Clostridiaceae bacterium | reverse complement strand
GCTACTTTTACCGTTTTAGATTTAGGGATTGATTTAGCTTTAGCGAATAAAGAATCGATTGTTAGTGCAGGAAACCTATTAATCGACCTTGCTAAGCAACGCCAATGTCACATCTACCCTGTAGATAGTGAGCACTCTGCCGTATGGCAATGTCTTCAAGGTGAGCGCAAAGACTCAATCCGCAAAGTTATTCTAACGGCTTCTGGTGGACCTTTCTTCGGATATCAGTTAGAAGAGTTAGCGCGCATCACGCCTAAACAGGCCCTAAACCACCCAACTTGGTCGATGGGTAATAAAATATCAATTGATTCCGCTACGCTCATGAATAAGGGTTTAGAGGTCATTGAGGCTGCCCTCCTGTTCGACATACCCTATGATCAAATTGACGTTGTGGTCCATCCTCAAAGCATTATTCATTCTTTTGTCGAGTATCATGATGGTGCCATTATGGGACAGTTAGGTGTTACTGATATGCGCCAGCCCATCCAATATGCCTTATTTGGTGGTAAGCGATACGCAACAGAGAGAGCTGGTCTTGATCTGACCACAATCCAACAGTTGAATTTTTATGAACCGGATACAAAATCATTTCCTTGTTTAGAATTGGCCTACACGGCTGGACGTATCGGTCAGTCCTTACCAATCGTAATGAATACAGCGAATCAATTCGCTGTTGAGGGATTCTTAGAAGGTAAATTTACATTTCTTGAAATTCCCAGCATAATTGCTCAGGCAATGGAACAACACGCCCTCGTTATTTGTCAAGATATTGAGGAAGTTATTGAGGTGCAAAATCAAACGATAACCTACTTACGAGAGCGCTATACGACATCCTAGATGGAGGACAAAAATGTTCAACACAATCTTACTAACTATAATTGTACTTGGGCTCCTGATTACATTTCATGAAGTGGGCCATTTTACTGCTGCCAAAATGGCAGGGGTATATGTTCATGAATTTGCTATTGGTATGGGTCCCAAAATCTTCACAAAACAGTATAAAGAAACAAAGTATTCTTTAAGAGCGAGACCCATTGGTGGCTGTGTGCATATGGCTGGGGAAGATCCAAATGATATCGGTCATCCGCGCGGTCTTAACACGAAAGGAAAACTAACACGGGCCTTTATCTCCGTTGCTGGTGCTCTGATGAATTTTGTGCTAGCCGCCTTACTGTTTATCATTGTAATCTATTTTCAGGGGGTACCTGACGGTACAGCGACAATCGGCGAAATTTTTGTGGACACACCTGCTGCCAGCGCTGGACTTCAAGTTGGGGATGTCTTAGTGAACATTAACGGCACCGCTATTCAAGACTGGGATGGTGTAACGAGTGCGATTAAACCATATCCGGGTGAAAACCTGCTCGTTGTGGTTCAACGTGGAACTGAAATCCTTAACTTTGAGATTACAGCAGGCACGGATGAAACGACGGGTGAGGGGTTTATTGGCATTAGCCCAAAGCTTGAAGCGGGTTCAATCTTTACAGCCATCACTAATGGGCTATCCCATACTTTTAAGATGATTCGATTCATCATTTTAGCCTTCATTGCCATGTTTACTAAGAGTTCTGGGCTCGCACAAGGAGCAGGTCCCTTAGGAATCGTCCAAATGGTTGGTGAAGTTTCGCAAACGGGCATACTTAATACAATCTCTTTTACGGCCTTGCTTAGCATTAATGTCGGAATATTTAACTTGCTACCTATACCGCCCCTAGATGGCAGTCGGGTGCTATTGATTGGCGTAGAAGCGATACGTGGTAAGCCAATTGATCCTAAAAGAGAAAATCTGATCTATATGATTGGCTTTGCACTAATGATTGTATTTGCAATCTTCATCACCTATCAAGATATTTTGCGATTGAATTTGTAGGGAGGGGATATCATGATGAGTAAGATTATTAGAAGGCAGACACGTTGTGTGCAGGTGGGTAATCTTGTGATTGGCAATGGTTCTCCAATTACGATTCAGAGTATGACGAATACAAAAACAGAAGACGCAGAAAAGACACTCGACCAAGTAAAGCGCCTTTATACGGCAGGTGCTGATTTTGTGCGGATCACGGTTCCGAATATTGAGTCTGTTAAGGCTTTTCAAAGCATTCATGACGAAGTACAAAGACCATTAATTGCGGATATCCATTTTGATTATCGGCTGGCACTGCTGGCTTTTGAAGCTGGAGCAGCTAAAGTGAGAATCAACCCTGGCAACATCGGGAGTTGGGCTAAGGTTAAAGAGATTATTGCTGAGGCCAAGCATCTGGGAAGGGCTATAAGAATTGGTGTGAATGGGGGATCGCTTGACAAGAAGATCCTCTCAAAATATGGCTCGCCTAATGCAGAAGCCTTATGTGAATCGGCATTAGAGTATGAACGACAATTCTTGAACGAAGGTTTTGATAATTTTGTTGTATCGATTAAGTCTTCTAATGTTTTAACCAATATCAGAGCCAATAGAATGTTTGCAAGTCAATCGAACACCCCGTTGCATCTTGGTGTAACTGAGGCAGGAACACCAAAAGTTGGTCAAATAAAAGCAGCCATTGGCATTGGCTCATTATTAGCAGACGGCATAGGCGATACATTTAGAGTTTCTTTGACGGCTGATCCGATTCTCGAGGTTTTCTTCGCTCAGGATTTGCTTCGAGTACTGGGAGAGCGCAAGGAAGGGATAGAAATCATTAGCTGCCCTACTTGTGGAAGAACAAATGGTGATCTCATCCGTATTGTGAATGAAGTGGAAGAACGGACTAGTGATATTAAGACACCATTAAAGGTTGCGATTATGGGTTGTGTTGTCAATGGACCTGGCGAAGCCCGAGAAGCGGATTTAGGCATTGCATTAGGGTTGAATAAGGCTGTCTTATTCTCAAAAGGGGAAATTGAATCTACGATTTCTGCAGAAAAATGTGTCACCGAATTAGTTGATCGAATCAGAAAAGCTGTAAAGTAATATTACTTGCCATTTGGCTTGACATTTGTTATAATGTCATAGTTGATATTAGATTTCGGAAAGAGTGGGTGCCGCCCACTCTTTTCATGTTAAATAGGGTGGTGTTATAATGAAAAAGAGTGAAATTATCGCTATTGTTACCCAAAAAGTGGAAGAATTCATAGCAGAAGAAAACTTAGACCTTTTTGATATCGAATTAGGTACGCGCGGTGGCACAACGGTGTTAACGGTCAAATTGACATCAGAAGATGGTGTTGATTTGGATGATTGCCATAAAATCCACGTCTTACTCAGTAGTTTTTTGGATGATCTAGATCCCTTTGAAGATCAGTATATGTTAGAGGTGGCTTCACCGGGGCTTGATGCGCCATTAAAATCGGATATGGCTCTTAAAAATAGTGTCGGCAAAGAAGTATATGTTAAGACATATGTTGCAGTTAAAGACTATCCCAAGTCGGTAGTCGGTGTTTTAAGCCATTATGATGATCAAACCGTTGAGATCATTAGTGACGAAAAGACGTATGCATTTGAACGTAAAATGATTTCAACAATAAAGCTACACTTTGAGTTTTAGGAGGGTTGTTAGTGAACAGAGAGTTTATTTTAGCCATTAAAGAATTAGGCATCGAAAAGGGTATTCATGAAGAGCTACTTTTTGAAGCGGTAGAAACCGCATTAAAAACCAGTTATAAAGGTCAGTTTGGCAATAATGCTGAGATCGAAGTCGATATCAATCGCGAAAGTGGTAAGGTAAGAGTATTTTGTAATTATATCGTTGTTGAAGAGGTCGAGTACCCAAGTACCCAGCTCGATTTAGATGCTGCCAAAGTATTCAACAAGAACGTTAAAATAGGTGATGCGGTCAGAGTAGAAGTTCAAGCGGATGATTTAGGGCGCAAAGCAGCACAAAATGCTAAGCAAATGGTCGTGCAGCGTATCCGTGAGGCAGAACGCAATGTCATTTATGATGATTATATTGATAAAACAAATGACATCATTACAGCGGTACTTTATCGAAGTGATGGGCGCAATTTTTACATTGACTTAGGCAATACGGAAGCTGTTTTACCACCTACCGAGCAAGTTGTCACTGAAAAATATAAAGTTGGATTACGCCTTAAGCTTTATATTACCGAAGTCCGCAAAACCAACAAGGGACCACAGATTGTTGTTTCACGTACGCATCCGGGTCTAATTAAACGTTTGTTTGAGCTTGAAGTGCCCGAAATATTTGATGGAACCGTGGAAATAAAATCAATTGCTCGCGAAGCTGGTAGTCGATCCAAGATCAGTGTTTATAGCGCTGATACGAATGTTGATCCTGTAGGTGCTTGTGTTGGTTCTAAAGGCGCTCGCGTGCAAAATGTTGTTCAAGAAATTAATGGCGAAAAAATTGATATTGTTGAGTGGAGCGAGGATCCTGAAGTCTATGTCAAAAATGCCCTGCTGCCCGCAAACGTACTTAGTATTCATATTTTAGATCGCGCTGAGCGACGATCTAGGGCGATTGTACCTGATAACCAGTTATCCTTAGCAATTGGCCGTGAAGGCCAAAATGCACGTTTGGCTGCACGACTTACATCTTGGAAAATTGATATCAAGAGTGTGACACAAACAGAAACACTTGATGAAGTGGAGTGATCAATTTGAAGAGGAAAACAACGAACCGTATGTGTGTAGCTTGTCGTACGATGCAAGATAAAAGACAACTTATCAGAATAGTCAAATCACCAGATCAAACGGTTAAAGTTGACTATTCGGGTAAAGCAAATGGTCGAGGCGCCTATTTATGTAAGACCTCAGAATGTGTTACACTTGGGATAAAGAAGAAGCAGCTCCAGCGTGCACTTGGCGTTGTCATTCCTCCCGAAGTTGAAGCTGAATTGCTTCAGTTAGTTGGTGAGTCAAATCAAGAGTAAATATTATCATTTTTTAGGTATTTGCAAACGTGCCGGAGAACTTATTTCGGGCTATGACTCGGTAACGGATACGTTTGATAAAGTTCAGCTGATTATTATTGCGGAAGATGCGTCTGATAGAGTCAAGGAACGTATAGAATTGCGTTGCAAGCAAAATCAGGTTCCGTTGATCATCTATGGATCAAGTATAGAATATGGAAAAGCTTTAGGAACGAAGCCAACTGTTCTGCTGGCAGTTTTGGATAAGAATTTTACTAAAGCATTGATGTCAAAGTTTGGTAATGGAATATTATTTGGAGGTGAGCAGTTTGGAAAAAACAAGAGTTTATGAAATAGCTAAAGAGCTCAATATATCCAGCAAGGTTTTAGTGGATGCTTTACAACAAGTTGGTATCGAAGTGCGAAGTCACATGAGCACATTAGAGCCTGAGGTTGTGGATTTAATTCGCATCATGATTTTAGGTCAGGCACCTGAGCAAGGTCAACCCATCGAGGAGAAAACTCAATCTCAAGTTAAAGAAGAAAAGGAAGTCAAAATCATAGAAGATCAAGTCGTAGATGTTCAATTAGACAATAATGTGATTCACACGAACGAAGCACCTGAGGCAGTAGTTGAGCCTGTTAAAAAACCGACCAAGAAAATTATTGAGAAATTAACGGAAGAAGTAGCGCCAGATATCCCTGAAGAGCTGATTAGTGATTATACAATCATCAAACACAGCAAATCAGTGGAAGAAATATGGGAAGAAGAGATTGCTAAAGAAAAGGTCATTACTTCAGGCCCCAATAAAAGCAAAAAAAGACGCAAAAAATCGCGTTCAAAGAATAGTCCTACAGAAAAGCCTACCGCGATCGAGATCGCACCCCTTATTACGGTTGGTGAATTGGCTAAACAGATGCAAGAATCACCAAATACGATCCTATCGAGTTTGGTTCAATTAGGCATTATGTCGAACATCAATCAACCAATTGATCCCGAAGCAGCTATTTTAATTGGCGAAGAGCTTGGTGTTACCATAACAATAGCAAAAGATGCAGCTGAACTGCTTTTAGAAGATGACGATGATCCCAATGATTTGGTTGGTCGACCACCAATTATTACAGTTATGGGTCACGTTGACCATGGTAAAACATCACTTCTGGACCGTATCCGCAATGCGAATGTACAAGTCGGGGAGGCTGGGGGAATTACCCAGCATGTAGGTGCCTATCAGACTGAGGTCAATGGACAGAAGATTACCTTTATTGATACACCTGGTCATGCGGCTTTTACAGCTATGCGTGCCCGCGGTGCCCAAGTTACCGATATTGTCATATTAGTAGTTGCTGCTGATGACGGCGTTATGCCTCAAACCATTGAAGCGATCAATCATGCTAAAGCTGCTGGTGTACCCATCATTGTTGCAGTCAATAAATGTGATAAGTTCAATGCGAACCCAGACCGCGTGAAACAGGAACTATCCCAATATGAATTGATCCCTGAAGAGTGGGGTGGCAACACCATATTTGTCAATATTTCTGCTTTAACAGGCGATAACATTGATGTACTACTCGAGTCTGTTTTATTAGTAGCAGAAATGGAAGAGTTTAAGGCAAATCCTAAGCGCTTAGCCCAAGGAACGGTTATCGAATCCCGCATTGCTAAGGGCCAAGGCCGTGTTGCAACGGTCATTATGCAGAATGGTACCTTATCGCCCGGTCAAGCTTTTGTCGTTGGTAATTATTATGGCAAGGCTAAAACGATTTCTAATTATCTAGGAAAGCGTATCAAATCAGCTGGACCCTCTACACCGATATTAATAGCAGGTTTAGATGGATTACCTGAACCGGGTGATACATTAGTTGGGTTCGATGATGAAAGAGAAGCACACGATATCGCTGCGAAGCGCCAAGAAACTGCGCGTCAATTAGAAATTAGATCCCAGAGTACCTCAAGGTTATCGATCGATGATTTATTTGCGCGTATGCAGGATGAAAATGAAACACATACGCTTAATATTATTGTTAAAGCGGATGTTCAGGGCACCTTAGAAGCGATCCATGGTTCAATCTCCTTGTTAAATGAAAAAGATACTCGAATTAAGTTTGATATCATTCATACAGGTGTTGGGCCAGTCAATGAATCCGATGTGATGCTCGCAACGGCATCCGATGCCTTTATTTTCGGCTTCAATGTCAATGCGGATAGTGCAGCACGTAAATCTGCCGATGAAGATCAAATCGAAATGCGCTTTTATACCGTCATCTATAACCTTTTAGAAAACCTTGAGAAACTAGGCAAGGGTATGTTAGATCCTGTATACGAGGAAGTCATTATTGGATCCGCTACCGTACGTACAACGTTCAAAGTACCTAAGATTGGTACGATTGCAGGTTGTTACGTAACTGAAGGTGTTATTAAACGCAGTTCAAAAGTGCGTCTTTTCCGCCAAGGCCTCTTAATTCATGAAGGCGCAATTTCGTCATTGAAACGTTTTAAGGACGATGTCAGTGAAGTTGCAACGGGTTATGAATGTGGGATTGGTATTGATAAATACAATGACCTTAAAGAGGAAGATGTCATTGAGGCCTATGAGATGAAGGAAAAGCCTGCCGAGTAAAATGTTCAAGATTATTCGTTTAAAGATCCACCTACCAGCTTGCCACTCATTGAAAGATAAGCGGCAAGTCTTAAAGGGGATTATAGAAAGAGCTAAGAGGCTGAATATCAGTATTGCTGAAACAGCCTCTAACGATATCTGGAACTTAGCAGAGATTACATTTGCTACAGTGAGTAATAGCCACTACCATAATGATCAAATTATCGAGAAAGTCATCGCTCTTTTTGACAATGATTTTCGACTAACTATTCTAGAGATTGAAGAAATCTATTAAGGAGGAATAGACTATGGCTAATTATCGATTACAACAGATGCAAGCACGCACCAAAACCGTTGTGAGTTACTTATTGCAAAATGAGATTAAAGATCCACGTCTTGGTTTTATATCCGTTACGGATGTTCAATTGACCCGTGACTTAGCAGAATGCAAAATCTACTATAGCGTTTTAGGAAATGATGAGCAAAATGAAGCAACCCAGGAAGCTCTGAAATCCGCTAGTGGCTTTCTGAGACGAGAAGTCGGAAAGAGAGCAAATTTGCGTCGTTCCCCGGAATTGATTTTTATTAAAGATGACTCTTTAGAGTATGGTTCTAAAATCAATAAGTTGCTGGACCAGGTACACAATGATGAGCCACATTAATCCGTTTAAATCATTTATTGAGGCCTATGATAAGATTGTAGTGGTGACTCACGAACGACCAGATGCCGATGCGATTGGCTCATTAGTGGCCATGTATCGATGCTTGAGAGGCTTAGGCAAAGATGCCTATCTTCAATTTAGTAATGATGTTCCGGCCAAACTGAAGTTTCTATTAGAAGATTCAGAGCTAATGGAACGTCGGGTTATTACCGTTTCAGATAACTATCAAGCAGCGATCGTTCTGGATTGTAGTGACCAAGAGCGCACGATGTTTAATTCAGATGCTGTCTTATGGAATTTTCCACTATTAAATATTGATCATCACCCTGGAAACACGTTATTTGGTTCAAGCAACATCCATGATGATACAGCTGCCGCAACTGGTCAAATGCTCTATAGACTTTTTGCAGAAAATAAAGTCGTTTTGAATCAGAGAATTGCAGAGGCCCTCTATACAGCAATTGTAGGGGATACAGGCGGATTTAAATACAGTAATACAACAAGTGAAGTGCACCTTATTGCTTCTGAATTGGTGAAATTTGATATTCAACCCCATGCTATTATGGCGAGAATATTAGATTCAATGAGCCTTAAGGCCTTTAATTTTCTTCGAGATGCCTTAAAAACGGTCCAATTCACTGGCCTTATAGCAACGATGACGATTGAATACGATCTCATGGAACATCATAAAATCTCTAATGCTGAGCTTCCGGAACTTGTCAATTATTTGCGGGGGATTGGCGAAGTTCGGGTTTCTTTGTTATTTATTGAAATAGAACCAGATTCGGTTAATATTAGCCTGCGCTCTGAACCCGGCATTGATATCAGCTATGTCGCTCGTCATTTCGGTGGCGGTGGTCATAAACTGGCTTCCGGCTGCTCCATTGACGGCAAACTCACTGAAGTTGTAGAAGATGTTGTCACATTTACCCAGAAATATCTAGGACAATAAATATGGATGGTTTTATCGCTATAAATAAGCCGCCTGGTATTTCTTCGCATGATGTGGTGAATTGGGCACGGCGCATTTATCGAACGCGTAAAGTTGGCCATGCGGGTACGCTTGACCCTGGAGCATCGGGTGTTCTTGTACTCGGCATTGGTAAAGGAACCCGTTTAATTTCGTATTTACAAGATGGCTTTAAACAATATCGTGCGGAGCTTTCACTCGGTTATACGACCGATACATTGGATCACTTTAGCCCTATAACACAAGAGGCAAAAGTTCCAGACCTCAATGAAGCAGCGTGGCAAAAAATTCTCACAAGCTTTGTAGGCGAGAGCAGTCAGATTCCACCCATGACGTCAGCAATTAAAATAGGTGGAAAAAAACTGTATGAATTAGCCCGTAAGGGTGAAGTCATAGAGCGGCCAGCGCGACCCATCACAATAAAATCCTGCGAGCTTGTCTATTTTGATCCTCAGAATCAGAAACTGATATTTGATGTAAAGTGCTCATCAGGAACCTATATTCGTTCGCTATGCAGTGATATTGCCTTTAGGGCAGGTACAGTTGGTTGTATGTCATTTCTCTTGCGCACGGCTGTTGGGAGCTTTACGTTGGCAAATTGTAGTCTTTTGAGCGATTTACCAACGCAGCTTCACCCACTCGCTAAAGCAGTTGAAAATTGGCCCCAAAAACAATGTAATAATCAAGAAATTATTGATATTAGAAATGGTAAAACGCTTCAATATGTTGCGGCAAAGAATGAAGCTCAAGTGGCTTTGTTTGATGAAAAAGGAGAACTATTTGCTCTGGCAGCTCGCCAGGGACAAAGTGATCGGTTTCATCCTTTTAAAGTTTTTATTTAATTTGGCGGTGATCTTATGCAACACTTAACTCAATGGACAGACTTACAGGCTATCGAAAACGTACATATCACATTAGTAATTGGCAACTTTGATGGACTTCACCGTGGGCATATGGCCTTAATTCAGCAAGCTAAAGAGCTGAAAGAACAACATAAAACGGTGTTGGCCCTAATGAATTTTAATCCGCATCCTTCGGCTTTTTTTACTGAAAAAAGTGTCCCTCGTTTAACAACAGATGATGAAATTAAACGAATTCTAACCGAGCAGGGTATCGATTATTGGCTTCAGATGCCTTTTGGTGAAACAATTGCTTGTTTAGAACCAGAGGAATTTATTAATCTAATCACAAGCCATCTTAAAATAAAGCATATCGTTGTTGGCTTTAATTTCAAATTTGGCAATAAAGCAAGTGGACATTGTAACACTTTGTTGACTCTAGCTAGTGCGTATAACTACCAACCGTTTATTGTTGAACCTGTTTATCTACAGGATAGTTATCAAGAAATTAGTAGTACCCTCATTAGAGAAATGATTCGAACGGGGCAGATTCAACATGCTAATCGCGCTTTGGGACGTCATTATAGTGTTTGTGGGGAAGTTGTTTATGGCTACCATAGGGGACATGAACTCGGTTTTCCTACTGCTAATATCTTGGTTGTTAGAGATAAGTTGATACCCAAAAACGGGGTCTACGCTGGCATTGTAGGCAGCAATAATGCAGCGATTAGCATCGGGTCTAACCCTACATTTGGCAATCGCCAGTCAACCGTGGAAGTGCATATATTGGATTTCTCTGAAACGATCTATGGTCAGCTGATAAATGTTGAGTTTACACAGTATTTAAGGCCTGAGCATAAGTTTGAAAGCGTTACAGCACTTACTGAACAGCTTAAGCAAGATATCGCTCAAATAACTCAACTAAATCCGGTTAATAATATTTACAAATCAAATAGCTAATGGTACAATATTGAGTGCGGCCAAACCTGGGCTAAGCGTTGCTCCGACGCTGGCGCGGATTATGGCTAAGAATAAAATATGGAGGCTAGAAAAATGGCACTATCAAATGAAAAGAAACAAGCTGTAATTGCTGAATATCGCGTACATGAAACGGATACCGGCTCGCCTGAAGTTCAAGTAGCAATTATTACAGAGCAGATTAAAGAGCTCACTGCACATCTTAAAGTTCACAAAAAGGATGTTCACTCACGTCGTGGTATGTATAAGATGATCGGTCAGCGTCGTCGTTTGCTCAATTACTTGCACCATACGGATTTGGAGCGTTATCGTAATTTAATCAGTCGATTAGGTCTACGTAGATAGATTTGTTTAGATATCCTAAAGCGGGGCGTTCCCCGCTTTTTACATACAAGGATACAAGAAGATGGAAGAATGTAGGAGGGAAATGATGAAAAGAGTTTTTAACACCACTTTAAGCGGCCGAAAGCTATCCGTTGAGGTAGGCGAGGTTGCAAAACAAGCGAATGGTGCTGCATTAGTTCGATTCGACGATACGGTCGTATTAGTAACAGCAACGGCATCAGATGAAGCACGGGAGGGGACGGATTTCTTCCCACTAACTGTTGACATTGAAGAGCGTATGTACGCTATTGGTAAGATTCCTGGTGGCTGGTTACGGCGTGAAGGTCGTGCGAGTGAACAGGCAATCTTGAATTGTCGTATTATCGATCGGAGTATTCGACCACTATTTCCGAGCACTTATCGCAATGATGTGCAAATAATTGCAACGGTTCTATCTGTTGATCAAGACAATACACCAGATATTGTTAGCCTGCTAGGTGCTTCAATCGCATTAGGAATTTCCGATATTCCGTTTAACACGGTGATCGCCTCTGTCATTATTGGCCGCGTTAATGGCGATTTTATTATCAACCCAACGATTAAACAGAGCGAGCACAGTGATATGCACGTCTTTGTGGCTGGAACTAAAGACAAAGTGCTGATGATTGAGACGGAAGCCAATGAAGTCGCTGAAGATGACATCATTGAAGCTGTAAGAATCGCACATGAAGAGATTATCAGCCTCATTGAATTCCAAGAGACCATTATTGAAGCGGTTGGCCTTCCTAAGAAGCAAGTTATTGTCCCAGCGTTGCCTGAAGGTCTTAAAGAAAAGGTTTATGCCCTAGCTGAAACGCAAATGGACCAGGCTTTACGGGTCTTTGATAAGCTTGAGCGACAAGAAGCGGTTAATAATGTTCGAAAAGTGGTATTCGAAGCTTTGGCTGAAGAATTCCCTGATCATCATAATGATATTGATAATCTGTTGGGTAAAATTAATAAACAAGCCATGCGCGCGATGATTATTAACGAGGGGATCCGTGTTGATGGACGTAAGATTGACGAAATCCGCCCCTTAAGCGCCCGCACAGGCATTCTGCCACGAACCCATGGTACAGGATTATTTACGCGTGGTCAGACACAGGTGCTTTCTGTTACCACTTTAGGTACGATGGGGGATAGTCAGAAACTTGATGATATCGGCGCTGAAGAGAGTAAGCGCTACATGCATCACTATAACTTCCCACCTTTCAGCACAGGTGAAGTTCGCTTCTTACGCGGACCTAAACGCCGCGATATCGGACATGGCGCCTTAGCTCGCAAGGCTTTGATTCCAGTATTACCGAGTGAAGAGGATTTCCCTTATTCAATTCGCGTTGTATCCGAAGTTCTAGAATCGAATGGCTCTTCTTCTATGGCCAGTGTTTGCGGCAGCTCCTTATCCCTAATGGATGCAGGGGTTCCGATTAAGCGGCCTGTTGCTGGACTGGCACTTGGCTTGATTGTCGAACCAACTGGAACGGTAATTCTATCCGATATACAAGGTCTGGAAGATCATTATGGGGATATGGACTTTAAAGTGGCAGGAACAACTGAAGGTGTTACCGCGATTCAATTGGATATTAAACTTGGTGGAATCACGATGGATCTATTCAAGCGCACCTTGGAACGTGCACGTCTTGGTCGTCTGCATATTCTTGAGACCATGAATGCCGAAATTAGCGAACCACGTCCAGATATGTCGCCGTATGCGCCACGTATGTATGTCATCAATATTCCAGTCGATAAGATTAAAGTATTAATCGGCTCCGGTGGCAAAACCATCAATAAGATTATCGATGAATTCGATGTTCAAATCGATATTCAAGACGATGGAACAGTCTATGTAGCCGCTACAAGTAAGGAAGCTGGAGCAGAAGCCCTTGCCATGATTGAGATGGTGACGAAAGACGTTAAAGTTGGAGAAGTTTACACAGGTAAAGCCGTACGTGTCGAGAATTACGGCGCTTTCATTAACTTATTACCAGGTAAAGATGGGCTTGTTCATATCTCAGAACTTGATTTACAGCGCGTCAATAAGACGGAAGATATTGTTAAACTTGGCGATATGCTTGAAGTCAAAGTCATAGGAATTGATGATCAAGGTAAAATCAAACTATCTCGTAAGGAATTACTCAAAGACCGACGTAATCAGTCGTAGACCGCATACCCACTAGTAATTACGAAAAAGGTTAGACCATATGGTTCTAACCTTTTTTTAACGGTTGTATAGGGTGCTAAATTCTAAACCTAACCAACTAGCCAACTTTAGAACGATAGTTCAACGATGGTTCAACAATGGTTTAACGATTGTGTAAGGAGGTAAATTATAGCCCTGACCAACTGACCAACTGTCCAACTAAAAGTACCTTTCATTAATATACTTTTGTGCACTTTATTATACGCTGACTAATGAAACTTATCGCCCAATTCTTGTGCAATGTCTTTACATCATGGTGTCAGTATGGTATTATACATTTGCTATTTCGGGATGTAGCGTAGTTTGGTAGCGCGCCTGACTGGGGGTCAGGAGGTCGTAGGTTCAAATCCTGCCATCCCGACCAAAACCACTTTATTAGAGGTGGTTTTTTTGTATTTTAAAACTTTTAAGACAAAACGTATTGATAAAACGCTTAAATCACACTCGTCCTCAGAAGATCCTGCGCAATATCGGAATCAAATCGTAAAATAAGGACAGGGTTTATGTCGACTTGAATTTGTAGTTAATGTCATGTTGTCACGTTCAAAATAGGGGTTCAAATGAAATGTAAAGGTTTTTATGAGTAAATATATGGGTAAAATTCAGACTACTTTCTAGGTTGGCTTAAGGGCCTCGGGTTGGTAATAGCAAGATTGATAATTTAATGTCGAAAGTATAAAAGGATGCCAAACTAAAACGCCTACGGTGCGCGCAAATTTCTTCCCAACCCAACCAACTGCTTGCCCCGTGTGGAACACTCTGGGGACCAACTAAACAAAAAAAATCTAAAAACCAACAAGGATTCCACCCTCCTTAATGGAATACTATAAAGGTGTATTAAAAGTCGTGCAAAATAATCTTTAAAAAATGGAGATGAGCTCTTATTTTGTCATGTCTTCACTAAAATTATAGTAGATGATTTAATTTCTAAATAGGGGCGATATCATGTCATATCAA